>NZ_JBHVET010000196.1:0-12000 GCF_042802135.1 Kitasatospora sp. NPDC057512 | reverse complement strand
GTGCTCCTCCTCGTCGACGCTGTGCGGGAGGTCGATGCCGTGCTGGGCGGCGAGCCGCAGGAGCGAGGCGACCCGGCCCTCGTACGCCTGGACGCCGTCGGCGTCCCCTTCGGCCCGGGCCGCCGCGAGGTCCCGGCGGGCCTGGGCGAGCTGCTCGCGCAGCTCCTGGTCGAACATGGCTGTCATCGGTCGGCCTCCGCACCGGTCGGTGCCCGCTCGGGGGAACGCAGGGGGGTTTTCAGCCTCCCGGACGGTGGGTCGGTCTTCAAGTCCCGCTCCGCCTGGTGGCGGCACGGCGGTCGAGGGCGGGGCCCGGACCGGGCCGGGAGGTCAGGCGTCGGCAATGCGCGGGTAAAAGATGGTGCGCGGAGTGCCGTCGGGTCCCGGGAGGGGGCTTGACGAGGCAAATCGGCGGGGCGAAGGTGAGCAGCTGACATGTGATGTGTGCTGTTGCACCGCCCTTGGCGGCAGCCGCCCCGCGCCGTCGGCCGGGGCCGGCCGATGCGTGAGGGGGAGCGTCATGGAGTTGGAGCTGCGGCACCTGCGCGTGCTGTGCGCCATCGCCGACACCGGGAGCGTCGGCCGGGCCGCCGCCCTGCTCGGCGCCTCGCAGCCGGCGACCAGCACCCAGCTGCGCCGGATCGAACGCCACCTGGGCGCCCCGCTGTTCGAACGCACCGCCGCCGGTGTCGCGCCGACCGGCTTCGGGGTGGAGGTGCTGGCCGCCGCCCGGGAGCTGCTCACCCGCGCCGACGGCCTGGGCCGCCGCGTGGAGGACTCGGCCGCGCCCGCCCCGCGCGAGCTGCGGCTGGCGGCGACCAACGCCCCGATCCTGCCCGGGCTGGTCACCAGGGCCCGGCACCAGCGGCCCGGGCAGCGCTTCACCGTGACGTCGGTCTACCGCTCCTCGGACATCGTCGAGCTGCTGGAGCGGGGCGAGGCGGACGTCGCGGTGGCCGTGGACTACCCGGGCCGGGAGCTGTGCCACTCGCCGTCCGTCGCGCACCGGGGCATCGTCACCGAGCCCGTCTTCGTCGCGCTGCCGGCCGGCCACCGGCTGCGGCACCGCACCGAGGTGGCCCTGGCGGACCTCGCGGAGGAGGAGTGGTTCCTCACCCCCGACGACGGGGCCGGCTGGCACGGCGTCTTCCACGGGGCCTGCGCCGCGGCGGGCTTCGCCCCGGTGACCGTCCACGAGTTCCTCGGCGGCCGGCTGGAGCTCCAGGAGATGATCGCCGCCGGGCTCGGCATCTCCGTCGTCCAGGCCACCACCCGGCCGCTCGCCGAGGTGGTGGTCAAGCCGCTGGCGGGGACGCCGATCTGGGTCCGGCAGCTGCTGGTCTGGCGGCCGGCCGGGGTGGGCGGGGAGGTGGTGGAGACGCTGTTCGGTGCGGCCGCCGCGGCGTACCGGGACCTGATCGCGGCCGCGCCGAGCTTCCAGGCGTGGGCCGCGCGGACGTACCGGTCGTAGCGGCGGTGGGTGGCGGGGCCGTGTTATGGCCGGACCCGGAAATGTCATATGACCTGTGACATTGTTCTGACCTTCCGTCGCTGGCAGGATCATGACGCGTTCCCCCGACGTCTCGGCAGTCCTCCCAGCGCCTCCCCCACAGGAGAAGGACCCCACCAGTGCGCCCACGGATACCCCTCCCCACCCTGCTGGCCGGCCTCGTGGCCGGCTGCTGTGCCGCCGCCACGCTGCTGCCCGCCACGGCGTCAGCCGCCTCGGCCGCCTCCGGTGCTTCCGCCGCTCCCGCCCGGCCCGCGGCCGGTGCCCCGACGGCCGACCCGGGCTCCGTCCTGCCGAAGCCGCTCGGCGCCTTCCTCACCGTCGACCCGGCCGCCCAGGCCCGGGCCGCCGAGGACCTCGCCCCCGTGGCCAAGCCGCTGCCTCCGGCGCTGCTCGGCCAGGTCGTGATGGGCCAGCCGGCCGGCACCGTCGTGCAGACCGCGCCGCGCCCGGCCGAGCCGAAGGCGCCCCCGGCCGAGCCGGCCCTTGCCGCCCGCGGCGCCGCCGGCGCGGCCGCCGCCGCGCAGAGCTGCACCCCGGCCGACTTCGGCAGCCGCAGCGGAGCCGACCTGGTCTCCTTCATCGAGGGCTCGACCACCGACTGCGTCAACACGCTGTTCAACGTCACCGGCGCCGACGCGGGCAGCGTCTTCAAGGAATCGAAGATGCTCACCGTCGCCGACGCCTTCCGGACCATGGCGGCCGGCTACACCGGCGACAACTCGACCGCCATCCTGCAGCTCGTGCTCTTCCAGCGGGCCGGCTGGTACGTGCAGTCGAACAACACGGACGCGGTGGGCCCGTACGGCGCGGCCCTGACCAGCGGCTCCAAGGCCGCCCTCGACGCGTTCTTCGCCGCCCCGCACCGCACCGACGTCAGCGACGCCAACGGCGCCGTGCTCAACGAGGTGCTGGTGCTCACCGACAGCGCCAACCTCCAGGGCAGCTACCTGGGCGTCTACAAGCAGGTGCTGACGGCGTACGACAACTCGTACAACGCCTTCCCGAAGATGCTCAAGGCGGTCAACGCGGTGCTCTCCGCGCCGCTGTGGCGGGGCAACTGGAACCCCGACTTCGTCAGCGCGGTCGGCGCCGACCCGAGCATCGGCGCCACCCTCGGCGACTTCGCGCTCAACCACAAGGACCTGCTCGGCACGGCCAACGCCTACCTGGACGTCAACGCGGGCAACGACCTCGGCCGGATGGCCGGCGACGGCCCGGTGGTCGAGGCCGCGGTCAAGGGCAAGGTCAAGGCCGTCCTCGACGGCGCGCAGATCACCGGCGCCACCGGCCCGCTGTATGTCCACACCGCGTACCAGGCCAACAACTTCGACCCCGGCCAGTGCTCGTACTACGGCATCTGCGACCTGCCGGCGAAGCTGACCGCCGCGGTGCTGCCGAACCAGCTGGTGTGCGACAACCGCACCATCCGGACCGAGGCCCTGTCGCCCGCCGACCTGGCCGCGGTCTGCGCCAGCCTGCGCGGCGAGGACACCTTCTTCCACAAGCTGGTGAAGGACAACGGCCCGATCCCCGGACAGTACGACAAGGAGCTCACCCTCGCGGTCTTCGCCAGCCAGGCGGACTACCTGACCTACTCCTGGGCGATCTTCAACAACTCCACCGACAACGGCGGACAGACCGTCATGGACCCGACCGACCCGAACAACCGGGCCGTGTGCGTGATGTACCAGAAGTCCTGGAACGACGGCTTCACCGCCAACGTGTGGAACCTCAACCACGAGTACACCCACTACCTGGACAACATCTACGACCTCAAGGGCAACTTCTCCACCGAGATCTCCGTCCCGGACATCTGGTGGATCGAGGGCGTCGCCGAGTACCAGTCCTACGCCTACCGGGGCACCACCGACACCCAGGCGATGGCCGAGGCCGCCAAGCACACCTACAAGCTGAGCACCCTCTTCCAGAACACGTACGGCAACTCGGACACCGTGCGCACCTACCCGTGGGGCTACCTGGCCGTCCGGTACATGGTCGAGAAGCACCCGGCGGACATCGACGCCATGCTCGCGCGCTTCCGCACCGGCGACTACCAGGGCGGCTACGCGGTCTACAACGGCATCGGCACCCGCTACGACGCCGACTTCGACGCCTGGCTCGACACCTGCGCCGGCGGCGCCTGCCTCGCGGCCGGCCCGACCGCGCTGTTCGGCCAGTCGGTCTCCGGCGCGACCGTCACGCTGACCGACAAGTCCGTCCAGACCGGCGCCGGCCGGCTCACCGCCTGGCACTGGACCTTCGGCGACGGAAGCTCGTCCGACCAGCAGAACCCGACCCACACCTACGCGGCCGCCGGCACGTACACCGTCGCGCTGACCGTCACCGACGACACCGGCAGGACCGCCAGCACCCCCGCCTCCGTCGCCGTGACCACGGGCGGCGGCGGCCCCACCACCCCGCCGGCCTGCACCGACCCGCGCACCGACGCGCTCGGCAGGAACTGCTCGCGCGCCAACCTGTCGGCCACCGCCGGCAACCTGGACTACCTGTACGTCTACCTGCCGGCCGGCACCAGCACCCTGAAGATCACCACCTCCGGGGGCACCGGCACCGCGTACCTGTACTACAGCGACAGCACCTGGGCCTCGCCGAGCGCCTACACCGCCTCGTCCACCAACGCGGGCACCACCCAGAGCATCACGGTGACCAACCCGACGGCGGGCTACCGCTACGTGAGCCTCTACGCGAAGAGCGACTTCAGCGGGGTGACCGTCAGCACCCAGTTCTGATCCGTCCCCTTCCGGCGCGGGCCGGGTCCGTGGCAGCCGCCGCGGGCCCGGCCGTCTGGCGTTCCGGCGCCTGGCTGCTTCGGCGCTTCGCCGGCGGCCCGTCCGGTGGTCCGCCGGTGGTCCGTCCGGTGCTCCGGTGGCTGCCGTCCGGCGCTGCGGTGACGGCCGGGTTGCGCGGGGGCGTGCGGCAGGTGTGCGGGCGGTGTGCGCACGCCCTTGTTGTGCTAGCACTTGAGCGCTAGCTTGAACGGCATGGGTAAGAAGCAGCTGAACGTGCGGGTCGACGCCACGACCGCCGAGATGGCCCGGGAACGGGCGGAGCAGCAGGGGATCTCCATGAACCAGTACATCGAGCGCCTGGTCCAACAGGACATGGGCGAGTCCGGACGGGCCTTCGTGGACGCGGCCGCGCAGTTCATGAAGGAGTACGAATCGGCCTTCCTCGCCGAGTTCGCGGAGCCCGGCGACCTCCAGGACGTGCGCCGTTGAAGCTGGAGGTGGACCTCTCGTGGCTGCTCATGACCGCCGAGCAGTACACGCCCGGTGATCCGCAGGTCACCGACTACGGCTCGCTGCTCGCGGCGGTCACCCGCCACCAGGCCGAGATATTCGACATCTCGGTCTACCCCGAACCACAGGACCGCGCCGCCGCGCTGATGCACCAGCTGATCCGGGTGCCCGCACTGGAGAAGACCAACGAACTCTTCGCGACCGCCGTCGCCTACGCCTACCTCGTCGCCAGCGGCTGCACCGTCGCCACCACCGCCCGGGAGGTG
Organism: Kitasatospora sp. NPDC057512; assembly: GCF_042802135.1. Lineage (NCBI taxonomy): Bacteria > Bacillati > Actinomycetota > Actinomycetes > Kitasatosporales > Streptomycetaceae > Kitasatospora > Kitasatospora sp. NPDC057512. Next base: position 6,961 of record NZ_JBHVET010000196.1, on the reverse strand, counting down.
CGCAGCCTCTCCCGGGCCATCCGCGAGGGGCGGCTCGGGGTGTCGGGCGTCGCCGAGCGGCTCGCGGCCTGGGTGGTGGACGAGGCGGAGGGGGAGGAGGTCAGCGGGGCGGACGAGGAGGACGAGGACGACGACTGACCGGCGCCGTCCCCGCTCCTGTCGGGACCTTCCGGCGGCCTGTTATGCGGGGGGCTCCTGCCGCGTGACAGGCTCCTGCGGGGCGGCGGGCTCCGCGATCAGGGCCGTCGCGAAGGCGCGGAAGCCGGCCCGGCGGTAGATCCGGGCGACGTCCTCGTCGGCGGCGGACAGGAACACCGTCCGCACCCCGTTCGCCCGGGCGTGCGCGACCAGGGCCGCGGTGACCGCCAGACCCAGCCCGCGACGGCGCGCGGACGGGAGCGTGCCCACCCCGGCCACCTCGGTGACCGGGCCCACCGGGTTGTGCTGGCCCGCGCACAGGACCGTGCCGTCCTCGACGGCCGCGGCCAGCACGGTGGTGCCGGTGGCGATCCGCCGGGCGATCCGCTCCGCCGTGCCGTCGGCCGCCAACGTCGCCGCGCTCTCGGCGAGTTCGGCCGCACCGGCCGGGCCGACGGCGGTGCCCGGGTCGGCGAAGGCCAGGTGCGGGACGGCGACGGCGGCCGCCAGTTCCGGTGCGTCCGGTGCCAGCACCCGGACCTCCACCTCCTTCGGCAGCTCGGGCGCCGGGGCCGCCTCGTCCTGCGGGCCCAGCACCAGCAGCGGGTGCTCGTGCACCGTCAGGCCCGCCGCCTCCACCGCCGCGCGCAGCTCCGGGTTCTGCTCGGCCACCCACTCGAAGGCCTCCGGCGCGCCCACCTCCCGCTGCCGCTCCAGCACCCGGCGGACGTCCTCGGCGGTGGCGGCGGGGCCGGTGTGGCCGAGGGTCGGGCGGGCGTAGTACGGCCAGCCGGCCCCGTCGCGGAGGAACAGGGTCAGCGGCCCGAAGTCCTCGGCGCGGGCGGCGCTGCGGGGCACGGCGTCGTAGTAGCGCTCGATCTCGTCGAGCAGGGGGCGGTCGTGGGCATGATCATCAGGGGTCACGGCGTGCATCCAAGCAGGGGCGGGGGAGGGGCGCCACCGGTTTGTCGGGGCGGGCCGCGGTTCCCCGGGGCGGTTCATGGCTCGTTCGGGCCCGGTGCCGTCGCTCCAGGACCCGCGCGGCGTCGCCCCGGGGGCCGATTGTTGCCGAACGCTTACCCGCCCGCAGCGATCTTGTGCGGCCGCGGCGTGCATGCTGAAGGCTTTACAGCTCTGCCGAGGGGGACGGCGGACGTCTGCACGAGGCGAGGCAAGGGGGAAGACAGGCCGATGAGGCTCTGCTTTCTGGTGGAGGAACACTACCGGCGCGACGGCATGCCGCTCGACGTGGCACGCCAACTCACCGCATGGGGGCACCGGGTGGACGTGTTGCGCCCCGGGGACTCGCTGCTGGCGATCTCCGAGGAGGTCCGGGCCGGCAGCCACGACGCCTGGGTGCTCAAGACCGTGTCCGGCGGGCCCGGGCTGACCCTGCTGGAGTCGGCCGCCGCGGTCGGCCTCACCACGGTGAACGACGTGCGCTCGATCCGCGGGGTCCGGGACAAGGCGCTCGCCGCGGTCATCGGCCGTACCCGTGGCCTGCCCGTCCCGGTGACGTACGCGGCCGCGCGCTGGGAGCGGCTGGCGGAGATCCCGGCCGCGGAGTACCCGCTGGTGGTCAAGCCCGCCGACGGCAGCTCCGGGCGCGCGGTGCGGCTGGTGCGCAGCCCCGAGCAGCTGCTGGAGGTGGGGCCGGAGCTGGCGGGGGAGGGGCTGCTGATCGCGCAGCCGTACGTGCCCAACTCCGGGACCGACCTCAAGGTGTACTGCGTCGACGGCGAGCTCTTCGCGACGGAACGTTCCTCCCCGCTGCACCCCGGGCAGGGCGTGCGCGAGCGGCAGGTGCCGCTGCCGGGGAGCGTCGCGCGGATCGTGGCGCAGGTCGGCGAGGTGTTCGGGCTGGACCTGTACGGGGTGGACGTGCTGCTGGGGCCGGACGGACCGGTGGTGGTGGACGTCAACGACTTCCCGAGCTTCCGGCAGGTGCCGGACGCGGTGGCCCGGGTCGCCCGGGCGGTGCTGCGGCTCGCGCGCAGCGGCACGGCCGTGTCGCTGCCCGCCGGGCCCGCCGAACTGGTGTCCGCGGGCGGCGACCCGTACGGCCAACGGGGCTTCGGCGAGGGGGAGTTGCTGTGAAGGTCGGGCTGATCACCGGCGACCCGGGGCACCCGGTGCTGGCGGCGGCCGCCGAACTGCTGGTGCGCCGGGGGCACGAGGTCGCGGCCGTCCCGCCCGCGGGGCCCGTGACCGGGCTCGCGGACGTCTACCTGCTCAAGGCCCGCACGCCACAGGCGCTGGCGCTGGCCGGGGAGTTGGAACGGCGGGGCGCGCCGGTGGTCAACTCGGCGGCGGCCACCGGGCTGTGCCAGGACCGGGTGCGGATGGCCGACCTCGCCCGCGCCGCCGGGCTGCCCTTCGCGGCCACCGACGCGGTCGGCCTGCTGGGTGAACTCGTCGGTCCCGCCTACCCGTTCGTGGTCAAGAGCCGGCACAGCAGGCGGCACGACCTGGTCGCCCGGGTGGACGGGCCGGGCCGGCTGCGCGAACTCGCCGAGCGCTGGCCGGAGGAACCGGTCGTCACCCAGCCGTTCGTCCCGGGGACCGGCTGGGACCAGAAGCTGTGGGTCGTCGACGGGCAGGTGTTCGCGGCCCGGCGGCAGTCCGAACTCGCCACCGGCACGGGGAAGTCGGGGCGGGCCGAGGACTGGGAGCCGTCCGCCGGGCGGGCGGCGCTCGCGCTGCGCGTGGGCGAGGTGTTCGGGCTCGACGTGTACGGGGTCGACCTGCTCGACGGGCCCGCCGAGCCGGTCATCGTGGACGTCAACGCCTTCCCCGGGGTCCGGGGCCGGGCCGGTGCGCCGGAGGCGCTCGTGGCGCTGGCGCTGCGGGTCGGGGCGGAGCGGGCGCGCGAGCGGGGGCGAGCGCTCGCGGGCTCGGGCACGGGGTAGGGCGCGGGGCAGGGCCGGCGCGGGGCGTCGGGGTGGGGCGTCGGTGTGGGGGTGACGGCCTGGGGCGTCGGGTCCGCCGGGGTCGTTAGGCTGGCTGGCGCCCCGACCGGCCGGGGCGTACGGCGAGAGAAGACGGAACCTTGCTCCAGGACATCGAGCGCTACCTGGCCTGCCCGCACTGCGCGCAGGCCCTCACCCGGCACGACCGCAGCCTGCGCTGCCCGGCCGGGCACAGCTTCGACCTCGCCAAGCAGGGCTACGTCAGCCTCCTCGCCGGCGACGCCCACACCGGCACCGGGGACACCGCCGAGATGGTCGCGGCCCGCGCGGACTTCCTCGCCGCCGGGCACTACCGGCCGATCGCCGAGGCGCTGGCGGAGGCCGCCGCCGACGTCACCGGTGCCTCCGACGGCCTGGTCGCCGACCTCGGCGCCGGCACCGGCCACTACCTGGCGCACGTCCTGGACGCCCTGCCCGGTACGGTCGGCGCGGCCCTGGACATCTCCAAGTTCGCGCTGCGCCGGGCCGCCAAGGCCCACCCCCGGATCGGCGCCGTGGTGTGCGACGCCTGGCGGCCGCTGCCGCTGCGGGACGCCTCGGCCGAGCTGATGCTCAACGTCTTCGCGCCGCGCAACGGGCCCGAGATCCGCCGGGTGCTGCGCCCCGGCGGCACCCTGCTGCTGGTCTCGCCGACCGCCCGGCACCTGCGTGAACTCGTCGGCGCGCTGGGGCTGTTGTCGGTGGACGAGGAGAAGCAGCGGCGGATCGACGAGAAGCTCGGGCCGTACCTGGAGCCCGCGGGGCGGCGCGAGGTCGAGTTCACCCTGCGGCTCGGCCCGCAGGACGTGCGCACCGTCGTCGGCATGGGGCCGAGCGCCTGGCACACCGACCCGGAGCGGCTCGCCGCGGCGCTCGCGGAGCTGCCGGAGCCGGTCGAGGTGACGGCCTCGGTGACGGTGGCCGCGTACCGGCGCTGAGCGCCACGTTGGGATGAATCTGCCGCGCAGGCACGTTTCTGCCGGTCGGCCTGCGGCTAACGTCCGACAGGTGAACCGCGACGCCACCGTGCCCGCAGGGCCGTCCCACCTCCGACCGGGCGCCCCGGGGCCCGACCGGCCGCCCGTGCCGCGACCCACCGTCGAGGAGCTCCGACTCACCTCGTTCAAGTCCTACCGGCGCGCGGTGCTGCCGCTCGCGCCCCTCACCGTGCTGCACGGGCCCGCCGGCGTCGGCAAGTCCAACGCCCTCGACGCGCTGGCCGTGCTGTCCCGGCTCGCCCTCGGCGAGGAGATCGCCGACTCGCTGGACGGGCTGCCCGGGCGCACCGGCCCGCTCGCCGCACCCGTCCGCGGCGGCCTCGACGGGTGCGTCCCGCACGGGCGGGACGCGATCAACCTCGGCTGCACCGTCCGCTCGCCGCACGGCCTGATCCGGCTCGACGTGGTGATCCGCACCGACGGCCCGGTCCGGATCGCCCGGGAGTCGCTCACCCTCGACGGCCGGACCCTGATGGACACCGGCGAGCAGGACGTCCGCAACCGGCGGGTCAACGTCTGCTGGCACAACGACACCCGCCAGGGCGACATCCGGGCACCGTTCCCCAGCGGCACGATGATCACCGCGCAGCTGCCGCTGCGGGTCGCGGGCTCCTCGGCCGGGGAGTGCCTCGTCCTCGCCGCCACCGAGGACCTGCTCACCGCCCTGCGCGAGGTCTTCCCGCTGCACCCCGTCCCCGCGCTGATGCGCGGCTGGGCCCGGGCCGACCCGCAGGCCCGGCTGCGCAGCAACGCCGCCAACATCTCCGCCGTCATCGCCCGGCTGAGCAACGAGTGCCCGCGCCGGTACGGGCAGCTGCTGCGCGCCGTGCAGGCCGCCGCGCCGCACCCGCTGCTCGGGCTCACCCTGGCCGAGCGCGAGAGCGCGGGCGTGAAGCGGGTCCTCGCCGTCTTCGACGAGGGCGTCCTCGGGCGCACCGGGGCCGACCAGGCCTCCGACGGCATGCTGCGCCACCTCGCCTTCGCCGCGGTGCTGCTGACCGGGGCCGGGGTGCTCGACCTCGACGTGGCTGCCGAGGTGCCCTGGGCGCACCGGCAGCTCACCGTGCTGGCCGAGGACCTGGGGGCGGGGCTCTCCGTCGAGCAGACCGGCACGCTGCTGCGGCTGGCGCGGGAGATGGCGGAGCGCAGCCAGCTGCGGGTGGTCGCGGCCCTGCAGGAGCCGGCGGCGGCGCGCGAGGTGCTGGGGGGCGGGACCGGGGGCGGGGTGGTGCTGGTCGAGTGCCGGCGGGATCCGGACTCGGGGTTCACGGTGCTGCGGCCGGAGACGGTGCGGGTGCCGGCCCAGAGCGGGCGCGGGGAGGCGGCCGGGGCCGGGGCTGGTGCGGTGGACGGGGAGGCGGTGGACGGGGACGTGGTGGACGGCGGTGCGGTGGGCCTGGATTCGGAGGCGGGCAGGGGCCGGGCGGAGGAGACGGCGGGGGCGGAGGAGTCGGCCGGATTCGCGGGGAGCGGCGGGGTGTCCTCGGCGGGTGGTGGGGCGGCGGGCCGGGATGCGGTAGACCTGGAGGGGTGAGCGAACGAGTGACGGGGCCGACGGAGCCCACCGTGGATGTCCTGCGGCAGCGGTTGGTGGATTTCGCGTCGGCCCGGCGGTGGGAGCCCTTCCACACCCCGAAGAACCTGGCGGCGGCGCTGAGCGTGGAGGCGGGGGAGCTGCTGGAGATCTTCCAGTGGCTGACGCCCGAGCAGGCGGCCGCGGTGATGTCCGACCCGGAGCGCGCGCACCGGGTGCACGACGAGGTCGCGGACGTGCTGGCGTACCTGCTGCAGTTCTGCACGGCGGTCGGGGTGGATCCACTGGAGGCCCTGGCGGCCAAGATCGAGCGGAACGAGCTCCGCTTCCCGGTGCCGACGGACGAGGGCGACGCCGACCGGGACGCGGGCGGCGCCGACCACGCGGGCGGTGCCGACCAGGAGACGGTCGAGGCCGCCGGGAGCGTGGCCCGCGCGCCCGAGAAGGCGACCTCCGTCAACCCGGACGTGGACGACCAACCCGTGTGAGGGACGAAAGTTATCCACAACCCCGGACTTGTCCACAGCTTCTGACAACGTGGATGCGCGCTCGCGCACTTCCTCGCACGCTTTCGCCGTGACCAGCCGTCACCACGCGGACCGCCCCTCCCGGCGGCCCGGGTCGACGGCGACAGCGAGCGGGAGGAGCGGTGGCCATGGAGGCGCTGCGACTGATCAAGACGGCCCGGTACGCCCTGGCCGAGGCCAGGCACGTACCGGACGTACTGGCGGAGGCGCGGCAGGCCGCGCTGCTCACCGAGGCGGTGGGCGCCAGGCTGGCGGAGTCGGAGGACGAGGAGCTCACCGGGCTGGGGCAGCAGCTGTCCGAGGCCGGGGCGCACGCGGCGGTCTGCCTGGACCGCTCGGTCGTCCGGGCCGCCCTGGTGAGCGGCGGCCGGGCCGCGCGGCTCACCGACCTGGGGGACTTGGCGCCGGCCCTGGGGGCGTTGGACGGGCTGCTCCAGGAGGTCGGCGAGACGCTGGTGGTGCTGGCCTGCGGAGCGGACACCGAGAGCCTCTACTGGACGTGCATCGACGGTGTGGATGCGGTCTCGGAGTGCAAGGACCTGACGGTGCGGCTGCGTGCGGCGGCGCTCCGGGCCGGGGAGGCGGAGCCCGCCGTGCTCGGCGGGGCGGAGCGGGAACGCGAGCGGGCGGGTGGTGGGGCGCCGTTACTGGTGGTCCGGCTCGGTCCTCCGGGTGAGACCGGTCCGCCGGGCGGTGACGGTGGCGGTGCGGCGAGCGGTGGCCCGCCCTCCGGCAGTGGCCCGCCCTTCGGCGGCGGCCCCCCCCGGGGGGGGGGGGCGGCCCGGGGGGGCCGGGGGGGCGCGGACCCGGGGCCCC
>NZ_JBHVET010000195.1:0-12001 GCF_042802135.1 Kitasatospora sp. NPDC057512 | reverse complement strand
GGGGTTGGCTGCCGGAACCGGTCGGCGAAGCCGACCGGGGCGGCGAAGGTCTCGCGCAGCCGGGCGGCCAGGCGCCCGGCGAGCAGCGAGTGGCCGCCGAGGTCGAAGAAGGAGGCCTCCCGGCCGGGTGCCCGCGGCAGGCCGAGGACCTCGGCGAACAGGCCGCAGACCAGCTCCTCCCGGGGCGTGGCCGCCGCGCTGCCCTCGGTGGCCGCGGCGGGTTCGGGCAGGGCGCGGTGGTCGAGCTTGTCGTGGGCGGTGCGCGGCAGTTCGTCCAGCAGCAGGACGGCCGCCGGGACCATGTGCGCGGGCAGCCGGGCGGCGAGCGCGGCGCGCAGCCCGTCCGGGTCGGGCGTGCTGCCGCTCTCCGGGACGGCGTAGCCGAGCAGGCGCTTGCCCTGCGGGCCGGGCCGGGCGATCACCACGGCCTGGGCGACGCCCGGGAGTTCGGCGAGGACGGCGGCGATCTCGCCGGGCTCGATCCGGAAGCCGCGGATCTTCACCTGGTCGTCGGCCCGGCCGAGGAACTCCAGGGTGTTGTCGGGGCGGCGCCGGGCGAGGTCGCCGGTGCGGTACATCCGGCTGCCGGGCGGGCCGAAGGGGTCGGCGAGGAAGCGTTCGGCGGTGAGGTCGGGGCGGCCGAGGTAGCCGCGGGCCAGGCAGGCGCCGGCCATGTACAGCTCGCCGGTGACGCCGTCGGGCGCGGGGCGCAGCGAGCCGTCCAGGACGTAGGCGCGGGAGCCGCGCACCACCCGGCCGCGCGGGGCACCGTCCGGGCCCGGGGTCCAGGCGTAGGCGTCGACGGTGGTCTCGGTCGGGCCGTAGAGGTCGACCGGGTGCAGGCCGGGGACGGCGGCCAGGCGCTGCCAGAGGGCGGGCGGGGTGGCCTCGCCGCCGACCACGAGGACGGACGGGCGGTGCCGGCCCTCGTCCAGGATGCCTTCGGCGATCAGGACTTCGAGGTAGGAGGGGGTGAGGTCGAGGTAGTCGACGCGCTCGCGGTCGAGGTGGGCGGCGAGCGCGGCCGGGTCGCGGTAGGTGGCGTCGTCCAGCAGGTGGAGCTCGTGGCCGTGGACCATCCAGAGCACTGGGTCCCAGGAGGCGTCGAAGGCGAACGAGGCGCTGTGGGCGACGCGCAGCCGGTCCCGGCCGGCCCGGCGCAGGGCGGGGGCGACGTGGTCCTCGCCGAGGCCGGCGTGGAGGTTGGCCAGCGAGGCGTGGGTGACCACCACCCCCTTGGGGCGGCCGGTGGAGCCCGAGGTGTGCAACACGTAGGCGGGCTGGTCGGGTCGGGGCGCGGGTGGGGCGGTGTCGGGCTCGTCGGCCGCGTCCTGCGGGCGGACGACGGGCAGGCCGGCGGGCAGGTCGAGCCCGGCGAGGGCCTCGGGGGTGCCGATCGCGCAGACCGGGCGGGCGTCGGCCAGCACGGCGGCGAGGCGTCGCTCGGGGTGGGCGAGGTCGAGGGAGACGCAGGCGCCGCCCGCCTTGAGGACGGCGAGCATCGCCACCAGGGTGTCGGTGCCGCGCGGCAGGGCGATCGCGACCGGTGCGCCGTCCTTGACGCCGAGGGCGGTCAGCCGGTGGGCGAGCCGGTTGGCGGCGGCGTCGAGCTGCCGGTAGGTCAGCGCGGCCGAGCCGGAGCGGACGGCGACGGCCTCCGGGGTGCGGGCGGCCTGGGCCGCGAACAGCTCGGGCACGGTCCGCTCGACCGGGGGCTCGGTACGGCCTTCGGTCGCCCGGCGCAGGCCCTCCGGGTCGAGCAGGTCGATCCGGGCGACGGGCGTCCGGGGATCGGTGAGCAGCAGGTCGGCGAGGGCGTCGAGGTAGCGCAGCAGGCCGTCGCGGTGGGCGGCGAGGCAGGAGGCCCCGTAGCGGGCCGGGTCGGCGTCGATGACCAGGCGCAGCGCGCCGTCCGGGCCGGGTGAGACGTTCAGGGCGAGGTCGTCGACCGGGCCGGCGGCGAGGTTGCGGACGGTGCCGGGCAGGCCGGCCAGGTCGAGGTCGCTCTCGAAGGCCTTGATGTTGACCATCGGGCCGAACAGGGCGCGGCGGTCGCCGGTGCGGCCGAGGTCGCGGCGCAGCTCCTCCAGCGGGTAGCGCTGGTGGCGGCGGACGGCGCGCAGTTCGCGGACCACGGCGCGCAGCAGGGCCTCGGCGCTGTCGGCGGGGCGGACGGCGAGGCGCAGCGGGAGCACGTTGGCGGCGGCGACGGGGGTGCGCAGGGCGGCCGGGCCGCGGCGGTTGGCGAGCGGCAGGCCGAGGACGACGTCCTGGGTGCCGGTCAGGCGGTGCAGGTAGCCGGCCGCGGCGGCGAGGAGCAGCTCGGCCCAGGTGGCGCGGACGGCGTCGGCGGCGCGCTCCAGGCGGTCGCGGGTGCCGGCCGGCAGCTCGGCGGTGAGGCGGATCGATGCGCCGGACGCGCCGGGCTCGGGGGACGCGCCGGGATCGGGGGACGCGCCGGGATCGGGGGTGCCCGGGAGGGTGGCCGGGGTGTCGGCGTCGGACATCCGGGCGGACCAGTGGGCGCGGTCGGCCCCGTACTGCGCGCTCTCCCGGTACCCGGCCTCCTCGGCGGCGGCCTCGGCGAGTGCGGCGAAGGGGTTCGGCGCGGGTTCGGTGCCGGTGGTGCGGGCGGTGTAGAGGGCGGCGACCCGGTCGCCGAGGAGGGTCAACGCGTAGGCGTCGACGGCGAGGTGGTGGATGCGGCGGTACCAGATCCGGCGGTCCCCGGTGAGCCGGATGAGCGCGTGGGTGAACAGCGGGCCCTCGGCGAGGTCGGCCGGGCGGGCGAGGTCGGCGCGCATCCAGGCCTCGGCCTCGGCGGCCGGGTCGGCGGCGGCGCGCAGGTCCAGGCGGTGCAGCGGCCAAGGGCGACCAGGGCTCAGCCGCTGGCGGGGCGTGCCGTCCGGGCCGGTGACGACGACGGCGCTCAGCGCCTGCGCCTCCTCCACCGTCTGCCGCAGCGCCTGTTCGAACCGGTCCTCGTCGAGCGGGCCGGTGATCTCGACGGCGTCGCCGGTGTTGTAGACCGGGCTGTCGGGGTCGAGCGCCTGGGCGTACCAGATGGCGGCCTGGGCGGCGAGCAGGGGGACGTCGGCGGCCTGACCGTCGACGGTCCGGCTGTGGGCGGCCCGACTGTCGACGATCTGGCTGTCGACGGTCTGACTGTCGGCGATCTGGGTTTCGACGGCAGGCATGGGGTGGAGAGCTCCTCGGGGGATCCGGAACGCCTTACTTAGGTTAGCCTAATCTAAGTTCATATGATCTGGTCAACGGCCCCGCAGGGCCGGGACCCTGACACCCCGGAGACGCCACCCGTGCCCCAGACCGAACCGCTGCCGCAGAGCGCCGAACCCACCGGACCCACCGGGCCGACCGCCGCCAAGCGGGCCGTGCGCGAGCACGTCCTCGCCCTGCGGGCGGAACTCCTCGCGCTCAGCCACCGCATCCACGCCCACCCCGAGACCGCCTTCGAGGAGCACCTGGCGGCCGCCTGGTGCTCCGAACTGCTGCGCGCGCACGGCTACTCGGTCACCGCGCCCGCCCACGGCCTGGCCACCGCGTTCGACGCGCGCCTCGGCAGCGGGCCCGTCACCGTCGCGCTGGTCTGCGAGTACGACGCCCTGCCCGGACTCGGCCACGCCTGCGGGCACAACCTGATCGCCGCCGCCGGGATCGGCGCGGCGCTCGGGCTCGCCCCGTACGCGGACGAACTCGGGCTCACCGTACGGGTGATCGGCGCGCCGGCCGAGGAGCGCGGGGCGGGCAAGGCCCTGCTGCTGGAGGCCGGGGCGTTCGACGGGGTGGACGCGGCGATGATGGTCCACCCCTGCCCCGTCGAGGTCGCCGACTTCCGCTCCTTCGCGCTCGGCACGCTGTCCGTCCGCTACACCGGGCGCGCCGCCCACCCGAGCCTCGACCCGCACCGGGGGCGCAACGCCGCCGACGCGCTCACCGTCGCCCAGGTCGCGATCGGGCTGCTGCGCCAGCAACTCCCGCCGCAGTGGCGGGTGCACGGCATCACCACGGCGGCCGGGACGGCGCCGAACCTGATCCCGGACAGCGCGAGCGCCGAGTACGAGATCCGGGCCTCGGCCTCCGAGGACCTCGCCGAACTGCGCTCCCGGGTCGAGGACTGCTTCCGCGCCGGGGCGCTCGCCACCGGCTGCGAGGTGGAACTGACCCGGCCCGAGCCGGACTACCTGGACATGCGCTCCGACCCCCGGCTGCTGGCGCTGTGGCGGGCCAACGCGGCGGCTCTCGGCCGGCCGGAACCGGTCGAGAGCGGCCCCTTCGCCTGTACGGACATGGGGAACGTGTCGCACGCGGTGCCGTCGATCCATCCCGTGCTGGACATCACCGGCGGCGCCTGCGCCCCGCACGAGGCGGCGTTCGCCGAGGCGGCACTGGGCCCGGAGGCGGAACGGGCGGTGCTGGACGGCGCGGTGGCGATGGCCTGGACGGCGGTGGACCTGGCGGAAGAGGGCTGACGGCCGCCGCCCACCCGGATCCCGCTCACCCGCCGAGCAGCACCCCCGGCGCCACCCGCACCGCGGTGACCCCCAGCTCCCGCACCAGCGCCCCGACCTCGCCCTCCTGCCACGGGTCGGCGAGCACCACGGCGGCGCCGGTCCGCAGCGGCCACAGGTACTCCCAGAGCGGCAGGCCCAGGTGCAGCACCCGGTCGCCCGGCCCGAGCGGGTGGGCCGCCTGGAGCTCGCGCACCCGGCGGTCCGCCTCGGCGTGGGTGAGCCGGACGGCGCTCGGGCGCCCGCCCGGGCCGTACCCGACGCAGAGCAGGTGGTGCGGGGTCAGCGCCCGGGGCGGGTCGGTGGGCAGCTCGCCGGCCGTCTCCAGCCCGGCCAGCGCCCCCGGCACCCCCTCCCCCAGCACACAGACCGGGGCGTTCTCCGCGAGCAGCCGCTCACGCCGCCCGGGCGTGTCCGCCGGGTCCAGCGGAAGGTACGCCGCGCCCGACTTCGCCACCGCCAGCAGCGCCGTCACCAGCTCCGCCGGGCGGCGGAGCCCCGCCAGGCCGACCACCGCACCCGGGCGGGCCCCACGGGCGGCCAGGGCGCGCGCCAGGCGGTTGGCCGAGGCGTTCAACTCCCGGTAGCTGACGGTCTCCCCGTCCGCGAGCACCAGCGCCGGGGCGTCCGGCGTCCGCGCCGCCTGCGCCTCGACCGGCCCCACCGCGGTGGTGGCCGGGTACCGCACCGTCCGGCGCGGCAGCGGAGGCAGTTCGGGCACCTCGGGCAGCACCGCCCCGCGGGCCGCGTCCCGAGCCCCGTCCCGAACCGGGCCCCGGAGCGCCTCGCCCACCCCCGCCGCCATCACGCCGCGCCCAGCAGCTCGGCCCAGGCCTCGATCGCCGGGCGCTCCGCGAGCTGGACGAACACCACCTCGGCGCCCTCCTCCTGCCAGCGCCCGGCGAGGGTCATCAGCCGGATGGAGTCCAGGCCCCAGTCGACCAGGTTCTCGTCCAGCGGGATCTCCGCCGGGTCCTCGCCGAGCAGGTCGGCGACCTCGGCCCGGATCCGCTCCACCGTGAAGCCCGTGCCGCTCACTTGCCGCCCACCCCTTCGAGCACCTCGACGTCCGTGGCGTCCGGGCCGGCCGCCGCAGCGGCCGGAGCCATCGCCCCGAGCACGGTTTCCGCCGTGGCGACCATCCCGCAGCGCCCGGCCACCCAGGCCAGCGCCCCGCGGTGCTCCGCCGGGCCGAAGTCGGCGACCGCGTCGGCCACCACGAAGGCCTGCACGTCCCGCATCCAGGCGTCGCAGGCGGTCGCCTGCACCCCGATGTGCGCGTACACACCGGTGATCACCAGCTGGTCCCGCCCCTGCTCGCGCAGCAGCTGCTCCAACTCGGTGCGCACGAAGGCGCTGTACTTCCACTTGGTGAGCACAGTGTCGCCCGGCGCGGGGGCGACGGCGTCGGCGATCGCAGTGGCCCGCGGGTCGGCCGGGATGCCCGGGCCCCAGAAGTCCTGCTGCAGCCCGCGCTCGGCCGGGCTCTGCCCGCCGAGCTGCGCCGAGTACACGACGGGCACGCCGGCGGCGCGCGCGGCCTCGGCCAACGCCTCGACGTTGCCGAGGAGTTCGGTCACCGGGGCGGCCTCGGCGTCGAAGGCGTCCAGGAAGTGGTTCTGCAGGTCGTGCACCAGCAGGACGGCGCGCGCCGGGTCGACCGTCCAGGCGACCCGGTTGGCGGGCAGTTCCTCGGCGGCGGGCATGGGATAGCGGGGAATGCGGGGCAGGCCCACTGTGGTGTTCCTTAGCTAGACAGGGCGAGGTGGTGGCGGGTCGAGAGGTCAGCCGGTGGTCAGCGAGGCCGCGATCGCGGCGCGCAGCTCCTTCTTGCTGACCTTCCCGATCCCGGTGGCAGGGAAGGCGGCGACGAACTCGACCCGGTCCGGCACCTTGTACTCGGCGAGCCCGCGCTGTCGCACGAACCGCTTCAACTCGACGCTCTTCGGGGGATGTTCACGGCTCTCGGCGCGCAGCACCACATACGCACAGGTGCGCTCGCCCAGGTACGGGTCGGGCATCGACACCACCGCCGCGTCGTGCACCGCGGGGTGCGCGAGCAGGTGGTTCTCGATCTCCTCGGCGGCGACCTTCTCCCCGCCCCGGTTGATCTGGTCCTTGGCCCGCCCCTCGACCACCAGGTGGCCGGTCGGGGTGCGCCGGACCAGGTCCCCGGTGCGGTAGAAGCCGTCCGCCGTGAAGGAGTCGGCGTTGTGCCCGGGCGCGTTCCAGTAGCCGCGGATGGTGTACGGGCCGCGCGTGAGCAGGTGTCCGGTGGCGCCGTCGGGCAGGTCCCGGTCCTGGTCGTCCACGATCCGGACCTCGTCGTCCGGCGAGATCGGCCGGCCCTGGGTGGTGGTGACCAGTTCCTCCGGGTCGTCCAGCCGGGTGTAGTTGACCAGGCCCTCGGCCATCCCGAACACCTGCTGGAGCGTGCAGCCCAGCACGGGGCGCACCCTCCGGGCCGCCTCCTCGCTGAACTTGGCGCCGCCGACCAGCAGCACCTCCAGGCTCTGGTAGCCGCGGGCGCCGCGCTCGGCGGCGTCCAGCCAGAGCAGCGCGAGCGGCGGCACCAGCCCGGTGATGGTCACGCCCTCGCGCTCGATCAGCGGGAAGGCCGTCTCGGGGGCGGGCTGCGGGCAGAGCACCACCCGGCCGCCGGCGTACAGCGTGCCGAGCGAACCCGGCGAGCTGAGCGGGAAGTTGTGGGCGGCGGGCAGCGCGCACAGGTACACGCTGTCCGGGTCCTGGCCGCACAGCTCGACCGAGCCGCGCAGCGAGTAGATGTAGTCGTCGTGGGTGCGCGGGATCAGCTTCGGCACGCCGGTGCTGCCGCCGGAGAGCTGGAGGAAAGCGACGTCCTCCGGGCCGGGCTCCCCGCCGAAGGCCTCCGGGCCGGGCCCGTCGCAGGGCACGTCCGCGAGCCGGACGTGCTCCCCCGGGTCCTCGCCGGCCACCAGCACCAGCCGCAGCGCGGGGCTCTCCGCCCGTACCCGGGTGGCGAGTTCGCGGTAGTCGAAGCCGCCGTCGACGGCGGGCACCACGTACGCCGCCGCATCGGTGAAGGAGCAGAAGTACCCGATCTCGGCGTACCGGTGGGCGGGCAGCGCGAAGACCGGCAGCGCGCCGATCCGGAACAGCGCGAACACGACCTCGAAGAACTCGGCGGCGTTGGGCAGTTGGACCACCACCCGGTCCCCGGCCCGGATGCCCCGGGCGAGCAGTCCGGCGGCCATCCGGTCGGCCCGGCGGTCGAGTTCGGCGTACGTCCAGCGCCGCTCGGTCGCCGCCACTCCGTGGCCGCCCGGGTCGACGACGGCGGTGCGCTCGCCGTGCGCGGCGGCGCGCTCGCGCAGCATCCGTCCGAAGGTCTCGCCGCGCCAGTACCCGGCGGCCCGGTAGCGCTCGGCGAACTCGGCGGGGTACGGGGTGAAACCCGCCCGGGCGGTCTCCAGCGGCGTCACCGGGCCACCCCCGCGGCGTCCAGGAAGGTACGGAACTTGGCGCTGGTCTCGGCGAGTTCGGCCTCCGGCCGGGACTGCTCGACCACGCCGGCGCCGGCGTACACCCGCAGCGTCCGCCCCTCCGCCTCGGCGCAGCGGATGGTGACCACCCACTCGCCGTCGCCGGTCGCGTCCTCCCAGCCGACCATGCCGGTGTAGAGGCCGCGGTCGAAGGGCTCGACCTCGGCGATCACCCGGCGGGCGACGTCCGTCGGCGTGCCGCAGACCGCCGGGGTGGGGTGCAGCGCGCAGGCCAGTTCGAGGGCGGTGACCGCCGGTTCGGCCAGCTCGCCGCGGATCGTGGTGGCCAGGTGCCACATCGCGGCCGTCCGTACCAGGGTGGGCCGTTCGGGCACCTCCAGGGTGCGGCAGTACGGCGCCAGCGCCTCGCGGATGGCGTCCACCACGACGGCGTGCTCGTGCAGGTCCTTGGGCGACTCCAGCAGCGCGGCGGCGCGCCGGACGTCCTCGCCGAGGTCCTCGCTGCGGGGGACGGAGCCGGCCAGCGGGTTGGCCAGCACGGCCGTCCCCCGCCGGGAGAGCAGGAGTTCGGGGCTGGCGCCGACCAGGGTGCGGCCGCCGCCGGACGGGACGGCGAAGGTGTAGCCGCCCGGGTCGCGGCGGGCCAGCCGCTGCAGGATGGCGGGCAGGTCGAGCGGCTGTTCGGCGCCCAGCTCCAGCGTCCGGGCCAGCACCACCTTGCTCAACTCCCCGCCGCGCAGCCGCTCGACGGCGGCCGCGACGCCCGCGCCGTACGCCTCGGGCGCGGGCACCGGGTCGATCCGCCAGTCGGCCTGCTCGGCCGCCGGCGCGGGCAGGGCGATCAGCGGGTCGTCGCGCAGCGCCCCGGCGGTGCGGACCCGGGCAGGGACGGCGAGTTCGACCCGGCTGTCCCGGTCGAACGCCACCGCACCGACCACCAGCGGCCGTTCGACGCCGGAGCGGCCCGCCTCGGCCAGCGTCTCGGCGACCCGCACCGGCAGCGGCCGCCCGTCCTGCGGCACCCGGGCGTGCACCCCGGAGCCGAGCAGGGTGCGGGTCGGCGAGGCGAAGAACGCCTCGTCGGAGCCGGCCCGGTACTGGCCGAGCAGTCCGCTGGCCGCGCCGATGACGGCGTGGTCCGGGCCCTCGGCGAGGGCGGTCGCCGGGGCGTCGGGCCCGGCGGGTATCGGCCCGGCGGGGGCGTGGTGCACCGTGGTCACGGCGGTTTCTCCAGTCTGGGACGGTTCTTCGGGAGGTGGGAGGCGGGAGGCGGGAGGAGGACCGGCGGCGTTCCGCTCAGGCGCGCAGGGTCGCGCCGCCGTCGACGTACAGGTCGTGCATGGTGATGTGCCGCGCCCGGTCGGAGGCCAGGAACACCACGGCCTCCGCGATGTCGGCGGGCGCGGCGATCCGCCCGAGCGGGATGCCGACCCGCCAGGCGCCCAGGTCGCCCTCGATCACCCGGCGTTCGGCCGCCTCGGCGTCCTCGCCCCACAGCGCGCGCTGCATGTCGGTGTCGGTCGAGCCGGGCGACACCACGTTGCACCGCACCCCGGACCGGGCGAGCTCCAGCCCCAGGCAGCGGGTGAACATGGTGGCCGCCGCCTTGGACGCCGCGTAGGCGGCCATCCCGGCCCGCGGCACCCCGGCGGCGTTGGACCCGACGGTCACGACCGCTCCGCGTCCGCGGCCCGCCATCCGGCGGCCGACGGCGCGGCTGGTGTGGAAGACGCCGGTGGTGTTGACGGCGAAGGTGTCCGCCCAGTCCCCGTCGGTGAGTTCGACGACCGGGGCGGTACGCAGGATTCCCGCGACGTTGACCAGCACGCCGATCGGTCCGAGCCGGCTCTCGATCAGCTCCACGGTGCGGTCGACCGCCCGGGCGTCCGAGACGTCCAGCACGTACGGACGCACGGACGGCAGCTCGGCCGCCAGCGCGTCGATCCCGCCGGGATCGCGGTCCACCGCCGCGACGACGGCTCCCTCGGCCACCAGCGCCCGCACCACGGCCGCGCCGATGCCCTGCCCGGCCCCGGTGACCATCGCGACGGCACCGGCGAATTCGGACTGTTGCTGCACAGGACATCCCCTCCGACCAGCAAGATTAGGCAAGCCTAACCTAACACAGCTGTTCGCCTGTGCCGAGCGTCTGTGCGAATCCCGCTGCCTCGACGTCAACTCGCGCCGGGCGCACGGAGGCCGCCGGCCCCGGACGATCCGGCGGCCCCGGCCTCCTTCCGGTACCGAAGCCGGCACCGAAAGTCCGGCACCGAAAGTCCGGCACCGAAAAGCGGGTGCCGAAAAGCGGGTGCCGCCCACCCGTGGATGAAGCAGCATGACCCGTATGTCTGATACCTCAGTACTCACCCGGGCCGAGGCCGTCGAGCGCCACCGCCTGCTCGACGTCCGCACCGTCCGCCTCGACCTCGACCTGACCCGCGGTCGGGAGGTCTTCGGCTCCACCACGGTGATCCGCTTCGGCTGCACCACCCCGGGCGCCGGGACCTACGTGGACGTCAAACCGGCCGCGCTCCGCCGGGTGGTGCTGAACGGCCGCGAACTGGACGTCGCCGCGCTGCGCGCCGGGCGCTTCCCGCTGACCGGACTGGCGGCCGACAACGAGCTCACCGTCGAGGCCGACATGGCCTACTCGCACACCGGCGAGGGCATGCACCGCTTCACCGACCCCGCCGACGGCGAGGACTACGTCTACACCCAGTCCTTCCTCGACGACGGCCCGCGGGTCTTCGCGTCCTTCGACCAGCCCGACCTCAAGGCGCGGTACACGGTGTCCGTCACCGCGCCGCGGCAGTGGACCGTGGTCGGCAACAGCGTGGGCCGCCAGGTCGCGGCCGGGCGCTGGGAGTTCGCGCCCACCCCGGCGATCAGCAGCTACCTGGTCTCGGTGGTGGCCGGCCCGCTGCACTCGGTGCGCACCGAGCACGACGGGATCCCGCTCGGCCTGCACTGCCGCCGCTCGCTCGCCACCCACCTGGACGCCGACGCCCCCGAGCTGCTGGAGGTGACCCGGCAGGGCTTCGACCACTACCACCGGGTCTTCCGGCACCGCTACCCCTTCGACAGCTACGACCAGTGCTTCGTGCCGGAGTTCAACGCCGGCGCGATGGAGAACCCTGGCTGCGTCACGCTGCGCGACGAGTTCGTCTTCCGCTCCGCCGTGGACGACACCCGGCGCGAGGAGCGCGCCCTGGTGGTGGTGCACGAGATGGCGCACATGTGGTTCGGCGACCTGGTCACCATGAAGTGGTGGGACGACCTGTGGCTGAACGAGTCCTTCGCCGAGTACATGGCCTACAGCGTCACCGCCTCCTCCACCCGCTTCACCAGCGCCTGGACCGGCTTCGCCGCCAACCGCAAGACCTGGGGCTACGACGCCGACCAGCGCCCCTCCACCCACCCGGTGGCCCCCGGCACGGTGGACGACACCGCCCAGGCGCTGCAGAACTTCGACGGCATCTCCTACGCCAAGGGCGCCGCCGCACTGCGCCAGCTGGTCGCCTGGCTCGGCGAGGAGGCCTTCCTGGCCGGCGTCAACGACTACTTCGACGAGCACGCCTTCGGCAACGCCACCCTCGACGACCTGCTCCAGTCCCTGGCGGCGGCCGGCGGCCGCGACGTCCACGGCTGGGCCGACCGCTGGCTGCGCACCACCGGCGTGGACACCCTGCGACTGACCGACGGCCGGATCGAGCACACCTCCGCCGACGGCGGGCCGCGCCCGCACCAGCTGACCATGGGCCACTACCGGCGCACCGCCGAGGGCGCCCTGGAGCTGGCCGACCGCGTGCCGCTCGACCTGGCGGCCGACAGCACCACGGCGGTGAAGACCGACGCCGAACTGACCCTGCTCAACGACACCGACCTCAGCTTCGTCAAGATCCGTCTCGACCCGGGCTCCTGGCGGACCGTGCACTCCTCGCTCGGCGCCGTACCCGAGGAGCTGGCCCGGGCGGTGCTCTGGAGCAC
>NZ_JBHVET010000194.1:0-12002 GCF_042802135.1 Kitasatospora sp. NPDC057512 | reverse complement strand
ACGCCGCCCACGCGGCGGCCCGCGAGCGCTGCGGGGAGCTGGCCTCGATCGGGCGGCAGCTGACCGGGCTCGCCGCCGAACTGGCCCCGGCACTGGAGCGGTACGGGCGGATCAACCGGCTCGCCGCGCTCACGGCCGGCACCTCGGCCGACAACCGGCTCCGGATGCGCCTGGAGTCGTACGTCCTGGCGGCCCGGCTGGAGCAGGTCGCGGCGGCGGCCAGCGACCGGCTGGTCCGGATGTCCGGCGGGCGCTACACCCTGGTGCACAGCGACGACCGGGGCACCGGGACCAAGCGCTCGGGCCTGGCCCTGCGGGTGGTCGACGCCTGGACGGGCACCGAGCGGGACACCGCGACCCTTTCCGGCGGCGAGAGCTTCTTCGCCTCGCTCTCCCTCGCCCTGGGCCTGGCCGACGTGGTCACCGACGAGGCGGGCGGCATGCCGCTGGACACCCTCTTCATCGACGAGGGCTTCGGCACCCTCGACGAGCACGCCCTGGAGGAGGTCATGGACGTCCTGGACGGACTGCGCGAGCGGGACCGCGCGGTCGGCATCGTCAGCCACGTCGCCGACCTGCGCAGCCGCATCCCCGCCCAGTTGCTGGTCCGCAAGGGGCGGCACGGCTCGACCCTGGCGCTGGCCGGGCGGGAGGACGCGTAGGGCCTGCCCCTCGGACCCTGGGTCCGACTGATCCTGGCCAGGGGGTCCTGGCCCGGGAGGTTCAGCCCGAGCAGGCGATCCGCTGCGCCTGCTGCCAGGCGCACACCGGGCAGAGGGTGCTGCCCGGCTGGTCGGCGGGCAGTTCGGTCGGTTCGCCGCACAGGACGCAGTCGGCGCGCGGCCCGGCCGCCCGCGGGTCGTGCCGCAGCGCCGCCTCCGCTCCGCCGTCGGGCGCGAGTTCGCAGGCGCCCGCTTCCTGGTTCGTACCGGTGTCGCTCATACCGACTTCCTACTCCGCGCCGCCGCCCTGCCGCAACACTCCGCGGGCGGCCGGGCCGCCGCCCGCCCCTGTCTCCCTCCGCCCCGCCTCGCCAACGGCGAACAGATTTCAGAAAACGTTCGCTGAAAGCTGTCGTCTGAACTCTGTTCGCTGAAGTTCGTTAGCTGAAACCTGTTCGCTGGAACCTGTCCGCCGAAGCCCGCCAGAGGTCCGCCCCCGCCCCGCCGACAGCCCCCTCCCACCCGGCGGCTACCGTGGCCGGCATGCCCACCGACCTGCACCGACGCCTGCTCGCCGCCCGTGCCACCACCCCGTCGTACCCCGAGGTGGGCGCCACCCGGGGCGGGGGCGGGCGGCTCCCGGACGGCTACGCGCACCTGCGGCGGCGGGTCCACCTCGGGCACGGGTCGGAGGTCCTGGAGCGGGCCGGGCGCTACGTGCTCGGCTGGGGCAGCCAGTTGGGCACCGGCTTCGCGGTGTACCCGGCCGGCCCGGCCCGGGAGGGCGGGACGGTACTGCTGCGACTGAACCTGCCGGGGAGCCGGTGGCCCCGGCTGGTGATCCCCTGCCGGGTGGTGTGGACAGTGGACGAGCCGGACCGGATCGGCTTCGGGTACGGCACCCTCCCCGGGCACCCGGAGTGCGGCGAGGAGGCGTTCCTGGTGTCGATGGACGCCGGCGGCGACGTGTGGTTCGAGGTCACCGCGTTCTCCCGACTGTCCGCCTGGTACGCCAGGCTCGGCCGGCCGGTGGCCCTGCTCTGCCAGCACCTGGCGATCGAGCGCTACCTCGCCGCGGTGGCCGCGCACGTCCGCTGAGCCGCTGGGTCCTCCGAGGCCGCCCACCGGACCGCCCGCCGCCCCCACCAGCCGCTTCCGCGCGTCAGCCGAGGAAGGACAGCCGGACGGTCCGGCGCGGGTTGTCCCCGTTGGTGTCGACCAGGACCACCGACTGCCAGACGCCGAGCGCCAGTTGACCGCCGAGCACCGGCAGGGTGGCGTGCGGGGCGACCAGTCCGGGCACCACGTGGTCCCGGCCGTGGCCCGGGCTGCCGTGCCGGTGGCGCCAGCGGTCGTCGGCCGGGAGCAGGTCGCGCAGGGTGGCGAGGAAGTCGTCGTCGCTGCCCGAACCGGTCTCCAGTACCGCGATCCCCGCGGTGGCGTGCGGGACGAAGATGTTGAGCAGGCCGTCGCGCCCGGTGGCCCGTTCGTCGAGGAACTCGACGCAGCGGTCGGTGATGTCGAGCGCGACCTCGCGGGAGCCGGTGGTGATCTCGAAGGTGCTGCTCTGGAAGGTGGTGGTCGGGAACGAGCCGGTCTGGGTGGAGTGGTTGTTGTCCGCCATGGCGCCATCCTGTCCCAGGTCAGCGGGCCGGGCGTACTCCCTCGCCGTCTCGCCGTGCCGGGCGGGCAAACTCGCATAGGCTGAAAGGTTCAGACCACATCACCCCGGGCGGCCGGGGCGCACCCCCGGGCAGCGCCCGGACACCGTCCGGACACACTGAAGACCCGGCGGACCGGACGGTCCACCGGGTCGGTTCCGACCGGGCGGCGGGGAGGGACCCGTGCCGCACCGGCCGGACTAGCCGCGCCCGCCGAAAAGGCTCCGCCGCAGCCGACGCAGCGGCGTCAGCAGCGAGATCCTGGTGTGGCGACGACGGGTCGTCGGGGCCTCGGCGCCGCGCGGCGTGAGTTCCCTTATCAACCCGAGCGCCTCGGCGGTGTCCACCGCCGGGAGTGCGGGCGCGCCGAGCACGGCCAGGTGTCGCTCGATCCGGCGGCCGGTCGTGCCGACACCGCACTGGATCGCCGGCACGCGGGGCCGAGTCCGCACTTGCATGTGTTCCATCAGTTTTTCCCACCCCTACGAGGCGCCAGGGCCGTGAGGCGAAGACTATCCGTGAAGGACGGCCTTCGCGCAACCGTCCTTGGTGTTGTGCCACCGTATCGTGCGGCGTCAACTGACGAAGCACCAGGGGCCGCCCGGCCGGTCACGACTAGGCATCAATGATGGTGCACGACCGGCCATCCGTCACCAGGGCAGGCGGGCGCGAGTGCGGCAACCGTGCGCACGACGCGCGCCCGGCGCACGGCAGCACCCCGGCAGGACCCCGGCGGCACCCCGCCCACGCACCGCCGGCACCACCGGCACCGCCCACTCCCTGCCCACTCCCCCGCCCGCGTCTCCGTATTAAGGGGACAGCCGCCAGATCGACAAAGCGATCACCGACCCGCCCACCGGGCACGGCCTGCCCAGGCACGACCCGTGCGAGCGCGGACGCCGATGACACCGTGACCGCTCGACTTCAGGAAGTGAACACATCCGAGGGATTGACTCCCGCCGAACCTCCAAGCAATATCGGATGCACACGCCAGTGCCCGCACCGCACCCAAGCGTGTGTTCGAGTGATGAAGAACTCCGGCTCCCGCGAGCCACTGCCCGGCCGCCTCGACGCTGCGGTGGCCAGGCTCGCGCGGTGCCCGGACCGGCGGTCGGCCGTCGAGGGTCGGCCGGATCGCCACCTGACTGCCGGTGCCGCCCCGCGAGGGGCCCGGCACCGGCGGTTCCGGGTCCGCCACGGACGACCTCCACGGAGCGCCCCGCCTCCGACACCGCCGCCCAGGCCCCCCAAGGGCCCCGAGGCCCCGGAAGGCCCGTACCGGACGTCCGCGCAGGTCGCGCCCGGTGGATCGGTACACTCGGCCAGCGTGTCCCTCCTCCTCAGCATCGTGCTCCCGGTCCACGGCGTGGAGCGGTACCTCCCGCGCTGCCTCGACTCGATCCTCGGCGACGTCCCCGCCGCCGAGACCCGCTTCGAGGTGATCGCGGTCGACGACCTCTCCCCCGACGGCTCCGGCGCGATCCTGGACGCCTACGCGGCCCGCGACAGCCGACTGCGGGTGCTGCACCTCACCGAGAACCAGGGCCTCGGCGGCGCCCGCACCGCCGCCCTGCCGCAGGCCCGCGGCGAGTACGTCTGGTTCGTGGACAGCGACGACTGGGTGCCCGAGGGGACGGTCGGCACGCTGCTGGACGAGCTGGCGCGGGAGCGCCGCCGGGAGACCCCCGCCGACGTGCTGCTCACCGGCTTCACCCACGTCTACCCGGACGGCGGGACGGAGCCCAACCCCTGGCGCCACGTACTGGCCGACTCCCCGCTGGTCGAGGGCTGCACCCTGGCCGAGCACCCGGCGCTGTTCCAGACCGTGATGTCGGTGTGGAACAAGCTGTTCCGCCGCGCGTTCCTGGACGGCCTCGGCGTCTCCTTCGGCCGCGGCTACTACGAGGACATCTCGGTCACCTACCCGGCGCTGCTGGCCGCCGAGCGACTGCGCTACCTCGACCGCCCCTGCTACTTCTACCGGCGTGGCCGGGACGGCGCGATCACCGCCACCGCCTCCCCCAAGCACGCCGACGTGTTCGCCCAGTACGACGCGATCTTCGCGTTCCTGGACCGCCCGGACCGCCCCGGCCGGCCCGTCCCGGACTCGCTGCGCACCCTGGTCTTCGACCGGACCGTCCGCCAGGCCCTGAACGTCTACGACACCCCCGGGCTGGTCCCCACCGACCTGCGCAAGGACTTCTTCCAGCGGATCGCCCGGCACTTCGACCGCCACCGCCCGGCCGGCTACCGCTTCCCCGGCGGGGTGCGCGGCGTGCAGTACCGGCTGGCCGCCCGCGGCGCCCGGATCGCGTACGCCGAGCTGCGCCGCACCGGCCGGCTGCCGCGCGAACTCAAGCGCGGGGCACGGGCGGTGGCGCCCGCGGTGAAGAAGGGGATGCGCAGCGGCGCCCGGTTCACCGCGTACAACGCGTTCCGCCGACTGCCGCTGGACCAGCACCTCGCGGTCTACGCCGCGTACTGGCACCGGGGTTACGCGTGCAGCCCGGCGGCGATCTACGAGAAGGCGAAGGAACTCTCCCCAGGGGTCCGGGGCGTGTGGGTGGTGGAGAACCGCGCCCAGGCCGCCACACTGCCGCCCGGGGTGCCGTACGTGATCGTCAACACCCCCGCCTACCTCAAGGCGATGGCGACCGCCAAGTACTTCGTCAACAACGTCAACTTCCCCCGCACCATGACGAAGCGGGCGGGCACGGTGCACGTCCAGACCCAGCACGGCACCCCGCTCAAGGCGATGGGCATGGACCTGCGCGACCATCCGGCCGCGGCCGAGGGGATGGACTTCGACCTGCTCCAGGAGGCCGTCGACCGCTGGGACTTCCTGGTCTCCCCCAACCCGCACACCAGCGTGCACTTCGCCCGCGCCTTCCCCGGCCGGTACGAGATGCTGGACACCGGCTACCCGCGCAACGACCGTCTGGCGAACGCCACTTCGGAGGAGGTCCGGGCGATGCGCGAGCGGCTCGGGCTGCGGCCGGACACCCGGGCGGTGCTGTACGCGCCGACCCACCGCG
Organism: Kitasatospora sp. NPDC057512; assembly: GCF_042802135.1. Lineage (NCBI taxonomy): Bacteria > Bacillati > Actinomycetota > Actinomycetes > Kitasatosporales > Streptomycetaceae > Kitasatospora > Kitasatospora sp. NPDC057512. The sequence goes on along the minus strand of NZ_JBHVET010000194.1, from coordinate 6,644 downwards.
GCAGCAAGGGCGGCTACGTGCCGCTGCTGGACGTGGCGGAGCTGGCCCGGCGACTGGGCCCGGACTTCACGCTGCTGGTGCGCACCCACTACTTCCACGCGGACGGCCCGGGCGACCTGACGGGGGCCGGTGCGGAGTCGGCGCGGATCGTGGACGTCTCGGCGCACCCCACCGTCGAGGACCTCTACCTCGCGGCGGACGTGCTGGTGACGGACTACTCGTCGATGATGTTCGACTACGCGGTGCTGGACCGGCCGGTGGTGATCTTCGCCCCGGACTGGGAGGAGTACCAGCGGGAACGCGGCGTCTACTTCGACCTGTTCGCGGAGCCGCCGGGCGCGGTCACGGTGGACGCGGACGGGCTGGCGCGGGCGCTGCTGGCGGGCGACCCCGAGCCGGCGGCGCGGGCCGACTTCCGGGCGAAGTTCTGCGTCTGGGACGACGGCGGGGCCGCGGAGCGGGTGGTGCGCCGGGTGTTCCCGGTGGAGCAGGAGCGGTAGCCGGACGGGGCCGGCGCCGCCGGTACGGCGACCGGCCCCGTCGGCACGGGCTCAGCGCCGGCGGGCGGCCAGGAACTCCTCGAAGGTCAGGACGCCGTCGTGGTTGGTGTCCATGCTGTGGATCAGCGCCTCGGCCATCGAGATGGTGACGTCGTGGTCGCCCATCTCGTTGGCGGCCAGAGCGTACTCGGCCGGGGTGATCCTGCCGTCGCCGTCCTTGTCGAAGCGGTCGAAAAAGGCCTTGATCGCCTCGGTGGTCTCCATGGTGCCCTCCTGGGTACTGCGGGGTGCTGCTCGGTTCGGACGGCCGTACCCTACCCGGCCGTGGCGTTCGCCACGGTCGCCGGGAGTGGACGTGCGCGGGGGTCGGTGTCGTAGTCTGCGGATCTGATTGCAGGCCCGGGCTCCTCCCGGGCGGTCGTTCGTCCAGGGAGGGAATCGTGCTCGACCTCGCCACCAAGTTGGTGCTGAAACCGGTCTCGCGGGGGATCTGGCGGCCGGTCATCGAGGGAATCGGGAACGTGCCGCGCAAGGGCGGGGTGATCCTGGCCAGCAACCACCTGTCCTTCATCGACAGCGTGGTGATCCCGCTGACCGCCCCGCGCCGGGTCCACTTCCTCGCCAAGGCCGAGTACTTCACCGGCACCGGGCTCAAGGGCCGGCTCTCCAAGGGCTTCTTCGAGGCCATCGGCGCCGTGCCGGTCGAGCGCGGCACCTACCGTTCCGCTCAGGCCTCGCTGGAGTCCGCGCTGAAGATCCTGGAGGACGGCAAGGCCTTCGGCATCTACCCCGAGGGCACCCGTTCCCTGGACGGCCGGCTCTACCGGGGCAAGACGGGCGTCGCCTGGCTCGCGCTGACCGCGGGCGTGCCGGTGGTGCCGGTGGCACTGGAGGGCCCGGAGCAGATCCTGCCGGTGGGCAAGCGGGTGCCGCGGCTGAAGAAGGTGACGGTCCGCTTCGGCGAGCCGCTGCACTTCGACGAGCTGCACGGGCAGGCCCGTTCGCTGAAGGCCCGTCGGCAGGTGACCGACGAGGTGATGGCGGCCATCCAGCGGCTCTCCGGCCAGGAGGTCGCGGAGAGCTACAACGAGGTCCCGAAGGCGGCCTGACCGCCGGCCCGTCCCGGGCTCGGGCCCGGCGGCCGCCCCGTCGGCTCGACACGGACCCGGGCGCGGCGACCGGCTCCTCGGCGCACCACGGACCCGGGCCCGGCGCCCGCCCCGTCACACATGCCCGAGCGCGGCCGGTTCGGGCTGCCCGGCGGCCTCCGGCACCTCCCGGCGCAGCAGCGCCGCGTACCGTCCGTCCAGCGCCACCAGCTCCTCGTGGGTGCCGAGTTCGACCACCTCGCCGTGGTCCAGGACGGCGATCTGGTCGGCGGCGCGGACGGTGGAGAGCCGGTGCGCGATGGTGATGGTGGTGCGGCCGGCGGCCAGGGTGTCCACGGCCTGCTGGACGGCGTGCTCGGTGCGGTTGTCGAGCGCGCTGGTGGCCTCGTCGAGGATGAGCACCGGCGGGTTGCGCAGGATCGTCCGGGCGAGGGCGAGGCGCTGCTTCTCGCCGCCGGAGAAGCGGTAGCCGCGCTCGCCGACCAGGGTGTCGTAGCCGTCCGGGAGGGCGGCGATGGTGTCGTGGACCTGCGCGGCCCGGGCGGCCTCGACCAGTTCGGCGTCGCTGGCGCCGGGTTTGGCGAAGCGCAGGTTCTCGGCGACCGAGGCGTGGAAGAGGTAGGTCTCCTGGGAGACCACGCCGACCGCGCGGGCCAGGGTGTCGAAGGACAGTTCGCGCACGTCCACGCCGTCCAGGGTGACGCTTCCGCCGGTGACGTCGTACAGCCGCGGGACGAGGTAGCTGAGGGTGGTCTTGCCCGAGCCGGTCTCGCCGACCACGGCCAGCGAGCTCCCGGCCGGGACGGTGAGGTCGACGCCGGCCAGGGTGGGGCGCTCCTGCACCGGGTCGTAGCGGAAGTCGACGTCCTTGAAGCGGACCTCGCCGCGGATGTCGGTCAGGGTGACCGGGTCGGCCGGCTCGTCGATCTCCACCGGCAGGTCGAGGTACTCGAAGATGCGCTGGAAGAGGGCGAGCGAGGTCTGCACGTCCACGCCGGTGGAGAGCAGGCTGACGGTGGGCCGGAAGAGGCCCTGCTGGAGGGTGACGAAGGCGACCAGGGTGCCGACCGAGACGATCGGCGCACCGGCGGCGGAGGTCAGCCCGGCCGCCCAGTAGATCAGCGCGGGCATCGCGGCCATCACGATCTGGATGGTGTTCATCCGCCAGCGCCCGGCCATGCTGGCCCGCACCTCCAGGTCGGCGAGCTGGTCGGACTGCCCGGTGAACTCCCGGGCGAGCGAGCCGGAGCGGCCCATCGTGCGGCCGAGCAGGATGCCGCTGACCGAGAGCGACTCCTGGACCGCCGAGCTCATCGCGGCCAGCTGCTTCTGCCGCTCGGTGGTGATCTTCTTGCGCTCCTGCCCGACCCTGCGGCTGATCCAGACGAACAGCGGGAGCAGCAGCAGCGAGACGACGGTCAGTCGCCAGTCGAGGGCGACCATGGCGACGACGGAGGCGACCACGGCGGTCAGGTTGGAGACCAGGCTGGTCGCGGTGGAGGTCACCGTGGACTGCATGCCGCCGATGTCGTTGGCGATCCGGGACTGCACCTCACCGGTGCGGGTGCGGGTGAAGAAGGCCAGCGACTGCCGCTGGAGGTGGCCGTAGACGGCGGTGCGCAGGTCGTGCATCACGCGCTGGCCGACGGTGGTGGAGATCAGCGTCTGGAGGACGTTGAAGATGCTGTTCACCACGGCGGTCAGGATCATCCCGAGCGCGAGCAGGCTGAGCAGCCCGGTGCGGCCCTGCGGGATGGCGGTGTCCAGGACGGCCCTGAGCAGGAAGGGCGAGACGACCGAGACCACGGCCGAGGCGGCGACCAGCAGCCCGACGACGGCCAGGCGGCCCCGGTACGGGCGGAAGAGCGCGAGAATGCGGCGCCACTCGGCCGGTGGGCGGGGTTCGCCCTCGGCTCGCTGGGGCGGGGTCCAGTCGATGGCGGTGGGCCTCAAGGACGGGCCTCCCTGGGTGGGGCGGTCGGGTGCGGGGCAATATAGCGAGGATAGCTCATAGTTAGATAAGCTAATAGTGACTGTTGCCCTATTCCTCGTCCACGCAGGCTCCACGGGCTCCACGGGCTCCACGGGCTCCACGGGCCCCACGGACCCGCGGAGCGCCCGACCGCCCCGACCGCCCCGGGCCTCAGTTGGTCCGGTAGGTGCGCGCCGCCTTCGAGGAGACCCCGCCGAGCTTGCCGGAGGGCAGCATCCGGGCGATGGCCACGGCGACCTTGTACCGCTTGCCCGGCACGGACACGGCCCGGCCGCGCGCCAGGTCGCGCATCGCCTCGTCCACCACCCGCTCGGCGGACAGCCAGGACCAGGACGGGATGTTGCCGGTGCCCATGCCGGCCCGCTGGTGGAATTCGGTCCGGGTGAAGCCCGGGCAGAGCGCCATCATCCGCACGCCCGTACCGCCGAGGTCGCGCAGCACGCCCTGGGTGAAGCTGACCACCCAGGCCTTGCTCGCGCCGTACGTGCCGCGCGGCAGGAAGGCCGCCACCGAGGCCACATTGACGATCGCACCGCGGCCGCGCTCCCGCATTCCGGGCAGGGCGGCGGTGGTCAGCCGCAGGATCGCCTCGATGTGCACCTTCAGCATGGCCAGCTCGTCCTGGAGCGGGACGGTCCCGAAGGCGCCCTTGTTGCCGAAGCCCGCGTTGTTCACCAGGAGGTCCACCGGGCGAGCGGGGTCGGCGAGTCGGGCCTCGACGGCGCCGATGCCCTCGTCGGTCGCGAGGTCGGCGGTCAGCACCTCCGTCTCGATGCCGTACCTGCCGTGCAGGTCGGCGGCGGCGCGCTCCAGGCGCTCGGTGTCCCGGGCCACCAGGACGAGCTGGTAGCCGCTGCGGGCGAGCCGGCGCGCGAAGGCGGCTCCGATGCCGGCGGTCGCGCCGGTGATCAAGGCTGTGGTCATGCCCCAGACGGTACCGACTCGCCGCATCCGGCCCCACACCGAGGCCAATGTCCCAGCTCAGCGGACTGCGGATGCGGGCCCCGGGAGGTGCTCGTACCGTCGAACGGGGGCATCGTCCGACCGGGCGGTGAAATCCAGTTGAGGAGGCACTTCTGATGCTTACTCAGTTCCGGACCGAAACGGCAACGACGTCACGCAGCGCGACGCTCGAAGCCGAGACACTCGCGAGCCTGATGGTGGAGGACGAGGCCGTCGTGTCCGACGCGCCCACGTACCTGCCCGAGGCCGCCGGCGCGGTGCTGCTCGCCGCCCTGCTGCTCCTCTCGCCGAAGGGCCCCAAGGAGAAGCCGACCCGGTAGGGCCGCTCCCCCCTGTCGGGCCTCGCGCCCGTGACCAACCCTCCTGAAGGGGGACCAGATCACCATGCCAACCGCCGAGACCCCCCTCCGTGACGAGTACGCCGCGGCGGTCGAGCGGGTGGCGGACCGGACCCTCGCCGTCCTCCGGGACGGCGAGGGCACGGCCGCACTCGCGGACCCCGACACCGTGGTGCCCCGCCCGCTGCTGGCCGCAGTCCGGGTGCTCGGCGCGGACCTCTTCGCACCGCAACTGCTCACCGGCGCGCAGCCCGACGACACCACCGCCGCGCTGCTGGCCGAGGCGCGAACGGCCTTCCCCGCACCCGCCCCCTCCTCCGCGGAGGCCGCGCTGGTGATCGGGTGGCAGGACTGGGCGGCCGGAGGACTGCTCGCCCGCACACCGTACGGGTCGGCCGTGCCGGCGCCCGCACCGCTGTCCGACCCGGAGGCCGTCGGCTGGCAGGCGTGGTCGAGGCGGATGGCCCAACTGTCCTCGCTGGCACTGCCGACGCTGGACGGACCGGTGCACGACGCCGCCCGCGCGCACACCCTGCACCTCGCCCGCGGCGCCGTCCGCAGCATGCTCCGGCGCGACCCCACCACCGCCGTACGGCTCGCCCGGTGGCTCTCCTGGGCCCGGGCCGACGGCCGGCCGCTCCGACTGGAGATCGAACCCGTCCTGGACCGGATCCGGCTGGCCGGCGACGGGACGTCCCGCTCCGTTCTCGAACTCGCCATCGCCCAGCGCTTGTTGGAAGGAGCGCCGAAATGACCGACACCTCGGTGCTCGCCACCGCCCAAGAGCTCGGCTCCCGGTCACTGGCCTGGCTGCACGCCGGCTACCAGCGCGGCTACAGCCGGCTGGAGGAAAGCACCATCGTCGACCTGGCCGACCCGGAGGACGTCTACAAGCCGCTCTGCGAGGCCGCCCTGGCCTCCTCCCTGGTCCTGCGCGACGGCGTGACCGGCCCGCACGACGCCCGCCTCGCGCGGGAACTCCTCGAAGCCGCCTGGACCCAGCTGGGAGAGGGCGACCTGCTGCTCGAACGACAGCTGCGGCACGTCACCCTCGTCGACCCGCTGGAGACGTACGGCCACTTCGCCCGGTCCGGCTACCGCCACTCCGCCATGGAGGAGTTGCTCACCTCGATCGGACGGCTCCGCGCCGTACACGCCGTCGAGATCCAGGGCAGCCGCCACCTCGCCCTCGCCAACGCCCGGCGGATCTCGGGCCTCGAACCGCAGCCGGACTGGCCCCGGCTGGCCCGGAACACCTGGCTCGGCGCCCTCCCCGAGCCGTGGACCGTCGCCTGGGTGATCGCCTACCAGGTCACCCACACCGTCTTCCACCTCACCGACTGGGGCGCCCGGCCCGAGTGCCTGCCCGAGCCGATGCGCGACTACCTGCGCGACTGGCTGCCGGTCTGGCTCGACATCTGGCTGGAGATCGAGCAGTGGGACCTCGCGGGCGAACTGCTCATCGTGGACTCCTGCATCGGCGAACCGGTCACCGGCCGGACCGGCTGGGAGGCGCTGGCCGCGGCCCAGCAGGCGGACGGGATGATCAAGTGCGAGGGCTCCGCACCCGACAACGAGGACCCGGAGGAGGACTTCCGCCAGCACTGCCACACCGCGGTGGTCGGGGTGGTGGCCTCCACCGTCACGCTCTCCCGGGCGCTCGGCGGCACGCCGGTGGCCCCTTGAACGGGTTGGACGCCGCGGTCACGGCGGTGGTGCGGGCGGCCGAGCCCTACGCCAC
>NZ_JBHVET010000193.1:0-12015 GCF_042802135.1 Kitasatospora sp. NPDC057512 | reverse complement strand
CTCCTCGCACAGCCGCAGCGCCCGTTCCAGCATGGGATCCGGCTGGGCATCCCCGCCGGGGTCGCCACCGCTGATGTTGATGATCTGCGCCCCCTCCTGCACGGCGCGTTCGACCGCCCGGGCCAGGTCGAGCTGGGGCACCCGCCCCTCGCCCGCGTCCGTGAAGACCGGCAGGACCAGTCCGCGGCAGCGCGGGGCGAGCCCGGTCACCGGGCTGCCGGGGCCGCCGAAGAGCAGGCTCGCGACGTGGGTGCCGTGCAGCGACATCGGGCCGTTGCCGGCCGGTTCGGTGACGAGCGTGTCCAGCCGGGTGAGGTCCGCTCCCTCGAAGCAGGGGTGCGACAGGTCGACCGGACCGTCCAGGACGGCGATGCACACGGCCGGGTCGCCGAGGAGTTCGTCCTCGGGGGCGCGGACGTCGCGCAGCACCGATCTGGCCTTCATGGGGGATGGCCTTCCGATGTCGGGCGGGACGTCGGGTGCGCCCCGCCGGTCAGCAGGTGGTGCCAGTCAACGGGCCGGCCGTCGCACGGGTGTGCCCGGGAGCGTCACGGCCGGCGCGGGGGTGCCGTCGCGGACGCGTCGCGTCCGCGTGGCGGATCCGCCGTGGACGTTCGCCGCGTCACGGCCCGGTCGGTGCACGCACCGTGACCACCGGCGTGGCCGGGGACCGGACGGCGTGTCCGCGACGGATCGTCCCCTTCTTCAACACCCGTTCGGGGGCCGCCCATTAGGGTGTCGGCCGGTCGATCGCCGGGCGTGGCCGTAACGGTCGGCGACGACCGTCGTGACGCCCGGGCGGCGTCGGCGTGATGTCGCCACAACGTCCGTGCGACGCGGGCGCGACGGTGATCCGGGGCCGGACGGACACCGCCGTGACGGGCCCGGGCCGCAACCGGGGCGCGCCCGAACGGGTGCGGGCGACGGCGTGACGCGACAGAGTGGAGGTGTGTTGTGGGACGGTCCGCGCATCGAACTGCTGCGGGGTTTCGAGGCCACCGGTGAGGGACACCGCATCGCCCTCCCGGTGAGTGCGCAGCATCTGCTGGCCTTCCTCGCCCTGCACGACGACGGTGTGCCGCGCGGCGCGGCCGCCGAGCGGCTCTGGCCGGACTGCACCCAGCGCCGCGCGGCCGCGAACCTGCGCACCGCCCTCTACCACGTGCGGCGGCGCGCGCGTGCCGTACCGGTCGAGAGCCCGGGGCAGTGGCTGCGCCTCGCGCCGGCGGTCCGGGTGGACCTGCGGTACGCGCGCCGCTCCGCACGCCAAGTCGTGGCCGGGCTCGACCGGTTGCCGGTCAACTGCGACGAGATCGTCAACGACCTCGCCGCCGAGCTGCTGCCGGGCTGGGAGGAGGAGTGGCTGACCCTGGAACGCGAGCGGTGGGACCAGCTGCGGCTGTACGCCCTGGAGGGCCTGGCCCACCAACTCTGCGATGCGGAGCGCTACTTGTCGGCACTGCAGACAGCGCTGGCGGCGATCGCCATCGACCCCGTCCGGGAGACGGCCCACCGGATCGTGGTCGAGGTGCACCTCGCCGAGGGCAACCTGGCCAGCGCGCTGCGCTCCTACCAGCACTACCGTTCGTTCCTCCAGCGGGAGTTGAACGTCGCCCCGTCGCCGAAGATGACCGGCCTGGTGCGCAACCTCCAGCGGATGTGACGGTCCGACAGGCCCTACAGCCCGCGCAGCACGGAGAGCAGCAGGTCGACCTCCTCCGGGGAGTTGTAGACGTGCAGGCTGACCCGCACCGAGCTCTCGCTCTCGCCGGCCCGCGCCTGGCAGTGGCCGTCGGCGCGCACCATCAGGCCGTGGCTGGCGAGGACGAAGCCCAGGTCGTTGGAGCCGATGCCGCGGTGCCGGAAGGTGACGATGCCCTCGCGCCGCTGGACCTCGGAGTCGGCGGCCAGGCTCCGTTGGCAGCCGAGGACCTCGTACGGGGCCAGGGTGCGCAGCCCGTCGGTGAGCCGGGCGGCCAGCGCGCTGTTCCACCGTCGGATGCGCTCCGTCCCGGCGGCGTCGAGCCAGTCCAGGGCGGCCTCCAGGCTGGCGATCCCGGCGGTGTTGGGCGTGCCGGCCCAGCCGCCGGGGGCGAAGGCCGGGCCCCGGGTGTTGCGGGCCCAGACCGCGCCGGTGCCGGGCAGGGCCAGCGCCTTGTGTCCGGAGAAGACCACGAAGTCGACGTCCAGGGTGCCGACGTCCACCGGCAGGTGGCCGACGCTCTGCGCGGCGTCCAGGCAGATCGGCACCTCGGGTCCGACCGCGGCCCGGATGCGGTGGACGTTCATGTCGCCGCCGTACACGTGGTGCACGTGGGTGGCGGCGACGAACGCCGTGCGCTCGGTGACGAGCCAGGCCAGTGCCCGGTGGTCGTAGTCCTGCGAGGCCGGGTCGTACGGCAGTTCGCGCACCGTGACGCGCACGCCCCGGTCGGCGAGCAGCTGTTGGGCCTCCAGCCAGGGCAGCGCGTTCGCCTCGTGGTCGGCGAAGGGCACGATGATCTCGTCGCCGTCCCGCAGGTGTTGGGGGAGCCAGTCCCGGGCGACCGCGCGCAGCCCCTCGGTCGCGCCGCTGACGAAGTGGACGCCGGAGCGCTGCCGGGGAGCCGGGTCGCCGAGGAAGCGGGCGACCCGGGTGCGGGTGCGGTCGACCAGCGCGGTGGTGGCGTTGGCCCAGGTGTAGGTGCCGCGGCCGGCGTTGGCGTTGGCGGTGGTCAGGTAGCGCTGGACGGTGTCGAGCACCGCCCGGGGCTTCTGCGAGGTGGCCGCGCTGTCCAGGTACGCCTGGTCGGGGTGGCCGGTGATGATGGGGAAGTGGTCCCGCAACTCGCGGTGCCAGTCGCGGAGTTCGCTGAGGATTTCGTCAGGGGTGGTCATGGCCGGCCCCGCTCAGTCCCGGACCAGCGGCGCGCCCGCGTCGCGCCAGGCGATGACGCCGCCGGCCAGGCTGCGCGCGTCCAGGTGCCCCATCCGGGTGAGCAGCGCCGCGTAGGCGGCCGACTTCTCGCCGACCGGGCAGGCCAGCAGCACCGGCTGTCGGCTGCCGAACGGCAGGCCGCCGTGCAGGAGTTCGTCGAACAGCTCGTCGACGATGTTGACCGAGCCCTCGATGTGCAGCGCCGCGTACGCGGCCGGTCCGCGCAGGTCGACCACCAGCGGCCGCTCCTCGGCGATCCACTTCCGCGCGGCGTCGACCTCGACGACCCGGGCGGCGGCCAGCTCGGCGGGCGTCACCGTGGCCACCGAGTTCGGCCGGGCGGGCTGGTTGAACAGCTCGGGCCGCCGTTTGCGGATGTAGCTCAGGTAGCTCTCCACCCGGTCGCAGACGATGAACACGGCGGTGCGCCGCTCGCCGGTGCCCCGCTGTGTCAACTCCGCGTCCAACTCCTCGTCCACGGAGCGGAGGTGGCGCAGCGCGCCGAAGAAGGCGCCGCCGCCGGTCGGTCCGGCCGGCAGGCCGCAGCGGCGCACCAGGGTGAGCATGCCGTCGATGGCCTGGTCGGCGGTCACCGTCGCGATGGTGTCGTAGGTGGCGGGGGCGAACAGCCCGACCTCGTGCACCTCGTCGATGGTCCGGATGCCCGGGATGAAGTCGGACTTGTGGGCGACCAGTCCGAGCACGTCGACGGCCGGGTCGTGGGCGCGCAGCACGGCCGCCACGCCGGTGGAGGAGCCGGCGGTGCCGACGCAGGCGATGAAGTGGTCGGGGGCGCGGCCGTCGAGGTCCCGGACGATCTCGGGGCCGGTGCCGGTGAGGTGGGCGTCGAGGTTGAGCCGGCTGTAGTACTGGTCGGTGTGCAGGTAGCCGGACTCCGTCTCGGAGAGCATCCGGTGGATGCGGGTGAGCGGGTCGTCGGTGTCGGTCGGGTCGAGGCACTCGGTGCGGCCGGGCAGTTCCTCGATCTCCGCGCCGAGCAGCAGGAGCAGGTCCTTGATCTCGGGGACCCGCATCCGGTTGGTGACGCTCTTGAACGGCAGTCCGTGCAGGCCGGCGATGAGCGCGAGCGCCTTGGCGGTGTTGCCGCTCGACAGCTCCACGACGGTGTCGCCGCGCTCGACGGCGCCGGGGATCGCCTCGCGGGTCATGTTCCAGGCGGCGCGGTCCTTGACCGAGCCGAAGGGGTTGAGCAGCTCCAGCTTGGCGTACAGGTCGATGTGCCGCAGGCCGGTGACCGCCGGGTCGATCCGGACCAGCGGGGTGTTGCCTATGGCGTCGGTGATGCTGTCGTACCTCATGCGTGTCCGTCCCCCCGGTGTTCGGCGGCCGCCGTCACGTCGACGGGCCAGTACTGCTCGTCCAGGCGCCACCGCCAGGCGCCGTCCTGCCGGTACGCGGCGACCTTGCGCGCGACGGGCTGGCGCAGCGCCGGGCCGGCGCTGAAGTCCATGAGGTAGCCCGCGGTGTTGGCGAAGGCGAGCAGGTCGCCGGGGGCGGGGAGGCGGGGCAGGAAGACCGTCCGGCGGGTGATCAGGTCGGTCTCCAGGCAGAGGTTGCCGATCAGGTATACCCCGACCGGGCCGTCCGGCGAGTCCGGGCCCTCTGGACCGTCCGGCGAGTCCGGGGCGCCGGGGCGGGGGACCAGCAGCGGGTCCATCAGCACCCCGTGCTCCTCCAGGCCCACGTCCCGGGCGTTCATCTCCAGCCGCACCAGGCGCTCGCCCGCCGGGGTGTGCCGGACCTCCAGGACGCGGGCGAGCGTCGCCCCGCACTGGTCGGCCAGCGCCCGGCCGGGCTCCACCGCCAGGTCGTACAGGTTCTCCAGCAGCAGCGTGCCGAGCGGCCGGCCGAGGGTGGGCGCCGGGGTCGAGAGCAGCTCGTCCAGGTAGGCCTCGGCGGCCACCGGGCGGTGCGCCGGGTAGAGGCCGAGGGCTCCGCGCAGTCGGCCGGACTCGGCGCGCAGCCCGTAGCCGTGGCCCTGCCAGGTGAGGGCGGGGCGACGGCCTAGGACGGCGTCGGTCAGCTCGCTGGTGTACCGCTCCCACTGGGCGGCGTCCGCCAGGTAGCTGACGCCGAAGCCGCCGCCGATGTCGATGGTGCGGGGGTTCAGGCCCCGGCGCCGGCACTCGTTCAGTACCGTGACGCAGGTCTCCAGGGCGACGGCCTTCTCCGGTACGCCGGTGGTGTCCAGGTGGTAGGCGACACCGGTCGTCTCGACGGCGTCCCGGTGGCGTTCCAGCGCGTCGAGCAGGCCGTCGAGTCCGGCGACGTCGGTGCCGAACCGGCTCGGCCGGGTGAGCACCGTGGTGCCCGGGGCCACGAAGCCCGACAGCCGCGGTATGACGGGCACCCGGGGCAGGGCGTGCGCGCGCACCAGGTCGGCCAGGGCGTCGAGTTCGGCGCGGGAGTCCAGGTGGACGGTGGCGCCGGTGCGGGCCGCCAGCCAGAGGTACTCGCGGTTCTTCGGGCCGGTCGCCATGATCCGCTCGGGCGGGCAGCCGGCCCCGAGCACGTGCTGGAGTTCGGCGAGCGAGGCGACGTCCAGTCCGGCGTCGGTGGCGGCGAGCCGGCGGACCAGGGCGCTGGAGCGGTTCGCCTTGTGGGCGAAGTGGATCCGGCCGGTGAGGCGGTGCTTGCGGTAGACGGCCCGGAAGCGTGCCAGGTTGTCCGCGATCTGCTCGGGCAGGAGCAGGTTGAGGGGGGAGCCCAGCGCGTCGGTCAGGGTGTGCAGGAGGTCGCGTTCCGCCAGGAGGGACCGGAGCGGGGGCTCCAACCGTGGTTCGAGGTACAGCGGTGAGGACCGCATGCGAAACCAGCTCTCCGTGAGAAGTCGGCGTGGGGCGTGCGCGGCAGGGACGTCGGCGACCGAGGGAAACGGTAACTGTTTCCCTGGGTGATCAACAGGGCGCTTACTGTCACGCCCTCGCAAAGACTGTGCCCATGCGGAACCCGGCTTTCCGCATGGGCACTTGGGGCGGGGTCAGCGCAGGGCCACCAGGACGGAGCTGGTGCCGTACTGCCACACCGGTCCGGCCTGGCGGAAGCCGGCCTCCCGCAGCAGTTCGCCGTGCCGGGCCGCCGACAGGCCGTTGCCGGGGCCGTCGGTCGGGGGCAGCTGCCGCTCGCGGGCCGTCAGCAGGTCGGCGAACTCGGGGACCCGCCCGGCCGCGGCCCACCACTGGGACCAGTCCTCGGCGGCGCCGGTGCCCTTGCGCTGGGCGCGGCGGCGGCCGATCGCGAGGGCGAGTTCGGCGAGCGGCCGCTCCTCGGGGATGAGGTGGTCGCCGTTGACCAGGACGCCGCCGGGCCGCAGCGCGCCGGCGAGGTCGCGGTAGATCCCGAGCAGGGCGTCCGGCGGCGGGTAGTGCAGCGCGGTGGTGGACACCACGGCGTCCAGCGGGTGGTCGAGGCCGAGGTCCCCGATCCAGCCGGGGCGGCCGATCAGGGTCTCGACCCAGCGCGCCACCCGGGGGTGGCGGGCACGGCCGAGGGCGAGCAGCAGTGGGTCGATGTCGACGGCGACGATCTCGGCGTGCGGCAGGCGGGCCGCGACCCGCGCCGACAGCGAGCCGGGGCCGCTGCCGAGGTCCGCGACGAGCGGCCGCGCGCGGTGGCCGACGGTCTGTTCCAGCACGTCGGCGATGACGGTGAACCGCTCCTCGCGCTCCACCGCGTACCGCTCCTGCTGGCGCTCCCAGCGGTCCACCCAGGTCCCGGCCAGAGCGGCGTCCACTCGCATCCCGACTCCCGCCGTGTCCGTGCGCATTCGAGGCTTCGCCTTCCGCCCATGTTTGTCATGTTCATCAGGCTCCGCAACCGGTCCGGCGCGAGCCTGGCGGGTCGTGCCCGGCCAGCGAAACGATATCCGTTTTCATGTGAAGCTTTCCAGTCGGTGCACCCGCGGGGTGCTCGCAGGACCGCCACGGCGCGGGCCGCTGCTGTTCCGCAGGAGTTCAACCGGGCGCACCTGACGGCGCCCGGTCAACCCCCTAGGTTCCCTGGGGAACCGCGAGAAGGAGCCATGACGGAAAACCAACCCGCCGTACGCGCACGGGGACTGACGAAGTGTTTCGGCGACGTCGTCGCGCTCGACGCCGTCGCACTGGAGCTCGCGCCCGGGCGGATCCACGGACTGGCCGGGCCGAACGGCGCCGGGAAGACCACGCTGCTCGGGCTGCTGCTCGGGCTGGCCGCCGCCGACGAGGGCGACCTGGAGGTGCTGGGCAGACCGGTCGGCCGGGCCCGCCCGGCGCCGCCCGGGGTGGCCGGCTTCGTGGACGGACCCGGGCTCTACCCGTCGCTGACCGCCCGGCGGAACCTGGCCGCGCTGGCGGCGCTGCGCGGGCAGGACGGCCGGTCCGGCCGGATCGACGAGGTGCTGGCCGAGGTCGGGCTGAGCGAGGTCGCCGAGGACCGGGTGCGGGGCTTCTCGCTGGGCATGCGGCAGCGGCTCGGACTGGCCGCGGCGCTGCTCACCGAACCCCGGCTGCTGGTGCTCGACGAGCCGTCCAACGGCCTGGACCCGGCCGGCAAGCAGCACGTGCACGGGACGCTGCGCCGGCTCGCCGCCGACGGCGTGACCGTGGTGCTCTCCAGCCACCGGATGGACGACCTGGAGGCGCTCTGCGACGAGGTCACCATCCTGGCGACCGGACGGGTCCGCTTCTCCGGCCCGCTCGGCGGGCTGGCCGCGGACGACCGCGCGCTCGACCACCGGCTGCTCACCTCCGATCCCGCCGCCGCCCGGCGGGTGGCCGCCCGGGTCGCCGGGGTGCGGGTCGCGGCGGAGGCCGGGACGGGACGCGCGGCCGGGGCGCTGGTGGTGCACGCGCCGGGCCCGGCCGTCGAGGAGCTGGTGGCCGCGCTGGTGCACGCGGGCGTCCGGGTGCGCGAGGTCGCCCCGGTGGTCCCGCCCCTGGAGGCGGCGTTCCTGGCCCTGACCGAGCAGCAGGAGGACGGACGATGACCGAGCGCGGAGAGGGAGTCATGGAGGGGCGCATCGGCACGGTCACGGCCGGACGCGCGGCGACCGCCGCCGGCGTCGCCCCCGGGGCGCGCCCGGTGCCGGTGGGCCGGGTGTACCGCTTCGAGCTGGTCAAGCTGCTCTCCCAGTGGCGGATCAGGCTGCTGGTGCTGGCCTGTTGGAGCGCGCCGGGCCTGTTCACGGCCGCCGTCGCCCAGCAGGGGACGCTGCCCTCCGACACCCTGTTCGGCCGCTGGATGCACGCCACGGGCTGGGCCGGGCCGCTGGTGGTCCTCGGCTTCGCGGGCTCCTGGGCGCTGCCCCTGCTGACCTCGGTGGTCGCGGGCGACGTGTTCGCCGCCGAGGACCGGCTCGGGACCTGGCGGCACCTGCTGGTGACGGTCCGCTCGCCGCGGCGGATCTTCGCGGCGAAGGCGCTGGCCGGCGCCACCGTGATCGTGCTGCTGACGGCCGGACTGGCGGCGTCGAGCACTGTCGGCGGCCTGGCGGCGGTCGGCGACGAGCCGCTGGTCGGCGTGGACGGACACCTGCTGCCGCCGTCGGACGCGGCCGTGGCCGTCCTGCTGGCCTGGGCGTGCGCGCTGGCGCCGACCCTGGCCCTGGCGGCGCTCGGACTGCTCGGCTCCGTCCTGCTGGGCCGCTCGCCGATGGGGCTGCTGGTCCCCGCGCTGGCGGCGGTCGCGATGCAGCTCGCCCAGCTGCTGCCGCTGCCGGTGGCGCTGCGCCTCGCCCTGCCCGGGTACGCCTTCGTCGCCTGGAACGGGCTGTTCGCCGATCCGGGCCGGCTCGACGAGCCGCTGATCGCCGTCGCGGTCGCCCTGCTCTGGGCCGCGGCCGCCACCGCGGCGGCCTACCGGCTCTTCGTCCGGCGGGACTTCACCACCGGCAGCGAGGACGGGGTGGGGCGCCGCACGCTCCTCGCCGGGGTGCTGCCGCTGGCCGGGCTGCTCGCGCTGACCACCGGCGCCGTCGCCGCCGCCACGCCCTCGACCGGCTCGGGGATCACGCAGGCGAAGGTGCAGCAGGAGGTCGCCACCGTGTTCGCGCACCTGTACCGGCTGCAGACCGACCAGCTGCACCGCCCCGCCGTGACGGAGGCCGACCTGCGGGCCACCGCGGACTGCCGGCGGGGCGACGGCCAGGTCGACCCGGAGGGCCCGGGCAACGACTGGCGCTGCGTGGTCACCTGGCACCTGCCCGGCACGGACGCGCCGGGGACGGCGGTCTACCAGCTCGACGTGGCCTCGGACGGACGGCTGACGGCCGACGGCGACGGCCCGAAGGAAGTGAACGGCTACTTCCTGGTGCGCACCCCGACCGGGGACGCGCCGAACCCGCTCTGGCAGTTCGACGGTCAGGTCGCACTGCTCGCTTCCCCCGCCAGTACGACGAATCCAACGAAGGGCTGACGCCATGCAGGTAACGCGTCGTCGACGCAGCCGGAACGCCCACGTGGTCCTCCTGGGCCGCCGGGTGGGCCGCAGGGCCGCACTCGCCACGGCCTGTGTCACGGCGGTGGCCGTGGCCACCGGCACGGCCTTCGCGAGCACCCACCAGTTCGACGAGGACCAGGTCGGCCAGACCACCGAGAACGGGCTGGTGATCTCCAGCGACCAGTACCTCGCCCCGTACGGCAGCCGTCAGGTCCTGGACAACGGCAAGATCATGGGCTCCACGGTCAGCCCGGACGGCGCCCACCTGGCCGCCGCCGTCACCGACGGCGACGCGGCGCTGGTCGTGGTGGACCTGAAGACCGGCAAGGTGAAGCAGCGCGTCGGCACCAACAAGGCGGACGAGCTGCGCATCCCCAACGGCTCGGTCGGCCAGGAGTCCCCGGTCTACTCGCCGGACGGCAGGCAGCTGTGGCTGGGCCAGCTGGACGGCTACACCCGGTTCGCCGTCCAGCCCGACGGCACCCTCGCCGCCCCGGTGGCGGTGCGGATCCCGGCGGACGGGGAGAAGCACGCGCTGGCCTCCGGGGCGGTGTTCTCCGCCGACGGCTCGACGGTGTACGCCGCCGTCAACGGGCAGAACCGGGTGGTCGCGATCGACGCGGCGACCGGCGCGGTCCAGCGGAGCTGGACGGTCGGCAACGCGCCGCGCGGCGTGGTGCGGGTCGGCGGGAAGCTGTACGTCTCCGACGAGGGCGGGCGGGCGGCCACCGCCGGGGACACCACGATCAACTCCTACGGCACCCAGGTCCCGGCCGACCCGGCGACCGCCGCCACCACCACCGGCACGGTCAGCGTGATCGACCTCGCCGACCCGGCCGCCGCCGTCGGCTCGATCGCCGTCGGCCTGCACCCGACCGCGCTGTACGCGAAGAACGGGGTGCTGTTCGTCGCCGACACCGCGAGCGACGAGGTGTCGGTGATCGACACCGCGCACGACAGGGTCGTCCAGACCGTCTCCACCAAGCCCTGGCCGGAGGCCTCCGTCGGCTACGAGCCCACCGCGGTGACCCTCACCGAGGACGGCCGGCTGCTGGTCACCCTCGGCCGGGCCAACGCCGTGGCCGTCTACCGCTTCGCCGGCGCGCAGGAGCCGGTGAGCTACGTCGGCCTGCTGCCCACGGACTACTTCCCGGCGGAGATCGCCACCGTCGGCTCGGAGGTGATCGTCTCCAACACCCGTGGCATCGACGCCCGGCGGCCCAACAGCACCGGCGCCCACAAGACCCACGACACCACCTCCAGCCTCACCCGGTTCACGCTGCCGAGCGACAAGGTGATCCGCGCGCAGACCGCCAAGGTCTTCCGGCAGAACGGCTGGACGAACGACGCGGTCAAGCTGGCGAACGGCCACAAGGCGAAGGAGGAGGTGGTGCCGAAGCGGATCGGCGACCCGTCGCCGATCAAGCACGTCTTCCTGATCGTCAAGGAGAACCGGACCTACGACCAGGTCTTCGGCGACGTCGCCGAGGGCGACGGCGACCCGAAGCTGGCCCAGTTCGGCGCCGCCGTGACGCCCAACCAGCACGCCCTGGCCGAGCAGTTCGGGCTCTACGACAACACCTACGACATCGGCACCAACTCCGCCGAGGGCCACAACTGGCTGATGCAGGCGGACAACCCGGAGTACACCGAGTCCTCGGCCGGCGAGTACGAGCGCAGCTACGACACCGAGGACGACGCCCTGGGCCACCAGCGGTCCGGCTTCCTGTGGACGGGCGCGCAGGCGGCGGGAAAGACCGTGCGCGACTTCGGCGAGTTCCACCAGTTCCTGGACAAGCCCGCCGACGCCACCTGGCAGAACCTGTACTGCGACTCGCGGACCATGGACGCGACCGGGCAGGCCAGCGCCTACGCCCTCAAGTCCTCCTCGCCGATCCCCTCGCTCAACAGCGTCTCGGTGCCCGGCTTCCCGAGGTTCGACACCGACGTGCCGGACCTGTACCGCTACCAGGTCTGGAAGCAGGACTTCGAGCGGAACGGCCCGGCGAACCTCAACATGCTCTGGCTGTCCAGCGACCACACCGGCGGCCCGGCGAGCCCGGCCGCGCAGGTCGCCGACAACGACCTGGCGACCGGGCGGATCGTCGACGAGATCACCCACAGCCCGTACTGGAAGGACTCGGCGATCTTCGTCGTCGAGGACGACTCCCAGGCGGGCCTCGACCACGTGGACGGCCACCGCGCCCCGATCCAGATCATCAGCCCCTGGGCGCAGCACGGGGCCGTGGACAGCCGCTACTACTCGCAGATCACGATGGTCCGCACCATCGAGCAGATCCTCGGCATCCACCCGATGAACCAGAAGGACAGCGCGGCCAGCCCGATGACCGGGGCCTTCACCGACCGGCCGGACTACACGCCGTTCACCGCGGTGCCCAACCGGACCTCGCTGACCGACGGCCTGAAGACGCCGCCCTCCTGCGGCCTCGACGTCCCCGGGGAGCAGGACCTCCGGGCGGCGGCGCCGGCCACGACCGCGCCGCCGGCGGCTCAGCAGCCGGTCGCGGCCCGGTGGGAGACCTGGAAGTCGCACCAGCGGCTGACCGGCCCGAACGCCGTGGCGGACCACGCCAACCCGGCGCAGATGGAGCACCTGGTCTGGTACCAGACGCACAACTGGACCGCGCCGTACCCCGGGG
>NZ_JBHVET010000192.1:0-12025 GCF_042802135.1 Kitasatospora sp. NPDC057512 | reverse complement strand
GGCGAGGCCCGGCGCGGAGCGGATCTCGGCCTCGGTGAAGCGCTCGGTCACCCACTGCTTGCGGGCGTAGACGCGGGTCTGGTCGGTGAAGTGCGGCGAGGTCGGGTCGGCGGACTCGCCGTAGGTGAGCAGCGTCCTGGTGCGCGGGCCCCGGTCGGTCAGCTCGGTGGCCATCAGGAAGGTGCCGCCGTGCGGGACGCTGCCGAGGTTCGTCGGGTAGGTGCCGCCGCCGGTGCCGGAATCCGGCACCGCCGTCAGCACGTTGAAGCAGCCCAGCTGGTGGGAGCAGCCGTGCAGCGGGATGCCCGCCCAGCGCTGGACGAGGCCGATCGGGGCGTCCACCGGCAGGCCGCGGGCGGCCAGGCCCTTCACCGCGTCGGCCAGCGCGCGCTGGGCGTCGGGGTTGGCGGCGTCGATGCCGCGCGGGGTGGTCAGCGGCCGGGCCGGATCGGCCGGGACCGTCTGCCAGGCGGTGGTGCCGGTCCTCGCCAGCGCGTCCCGGTACGCCTGCCAGAGCACGGTGCCCCGGCTGTCGGCGTCGGCCCTGGTGTCCCAGGCCGCGAGCGCGTCGCAGGCCGCGCGCACGTCGACCCGGCCGCCGTCGGAGGCGGCGATCTCCGGGTGGGCGCGGCACAGCGCCACGGCGTCGTCGCGGTCGAGTTCGGCGCTCTGCACCCGGTCGCCGAACATCGTCGCCTGGAGCGAGGCGAGGGTGAAGCCGGGGGCGCCGAGGCCGTCGGTGCCGGCCCGGCGGTCGGCGATCATCCGCAGGCCCAGCTGGGTGCGCAGCATCCGCGCGGAGGCGCCCTGGTACATCGCGGGGAAGCCGGTGAGCGGGGCCTCCGCGTTGGTCAGGTACGGGCCGTTGTTGGAGTTGGCGACGTAGTCGGTGCGGGTCAGGCCCGGCTGGTTGGCGGGGCCGAAGACGCCGGGCACGAGCGCGTCCGGGTCGGTGCCCGGGTCGCAGGCGGCGGTCGAACCGTCCAGCACCTGCCCGAAGCCGCCACCCGGGACCAGGCAGCGCTCGCGCTGGGCGTCGGGGAGGTTCGGGACGGCGGAGGCGTCGGTGAACCAGGTGGTGCCGGTGGAGTCGACGGCCGTGGTGTACACCCACGGGAGGCCCTGGTAGGTGCGCTGGGCCTGGCGGAGCTGGTCGAGGTTCTGGGCGCGGCCGACCGCCAGCCACTGGTTCAGGGAGCGGAGGTTCTCGGCGTTGGCGTCGCCGAGGGTGTACGCGTGCTCCCCGGTCCAGCCGTCGGCGAGGACGTAGCCGTGGCGGGAGCGGTAGAGCGTCCGGTCGACGGTGGAGAGCGTCCCGTCGGCGGCCCGGACGGTGACCTTGACGGTCTCCTGGGCCATCCGCTCGGCCGTGCCGTCCACCAGGTACGCGGTCGGGTCACCGGGCACCAGACTGAGCCGGTGGAGGGTGTGGTGGTCGGCGTAGCTGGTGGTGTGGCTCCAGGCGAGGCCGCGGGTGTGGCCGATCTGGAGGAACGGGATGCCGTACAGTCCGGCGCCGGCGACGTCCAGGACGCCGGGGATGGTCAGCTGGGCCTGGTAGAAGCGCTGCTCGCCGGCCCACTGGAGGTGCGGGTTGGCCAGCAGCAGGCCGGTGCCGTCGCGGCTGGCGTCGCGCCCGATCGCCCAGGCGTTGCTGCCGAGTTCGGGGTTGTCCGCGGAGTGGCCGGGAGCGGCGATCCGCGGCGCGTCCGCCGCGGGTCCGGCCGCTTCGGCGCCGGACGCACCGGAGCCGGGCCCGGTCGAGGCTCCGGGGACGGCCGTGGCGATCTGCTGCCTGGCGGCGCCGTTGCCCGCCAGGGTGTTGGCGGCGTAGAGGATGTTCCACAGGTCGTCCGCGGTGATCGGCCCGACCCAGGCCTTCCCCCGGCAGGACGGGTCCGGCAGGTGGTCGGGACCGGTGTCGCGCAGGTAGCGGTTGTACCCGGCGACGTAGCCGTCCACCAGCTGCCGCGCCTCGTCGGTCGGGCCGAGCGGCGCGGGGGCGGCCTGCAGCCGCCGCACCGTCCCGGCGCGCAGCAGGCCCTGCTGGTAGGTGTCGCTCACCAGGTTGCTCACCCGGTCGACGGACTCGCCGTCCGGGCCGAGGTGGCGCGAGCGCTCGCCGCGCACGGTGAGCACCTGGTCGGCGAGCTGGCAGAGGTTGTCCTGGGCGAAGGCGTACCCGTAGCCGTAGCCGAGGCCGCCGAAGTCGCGGGCGAGGACGTGCGGGACGCCGTACTCGGTCCGGCTGATCTTCGCGGTCCAGCCGCCCCGCTCGGCGTCCGGGCCGGCCCCGGGGTCGGCGCCGGCGGCCTGGGCCACGGCGGGCACCAGGGCCGTCAGCAGCGCGGACGTCAGCCCGAACGCCAGCGCGCCGGAGGTGAACCGCCCCAGACGCGACCGCAACTGACGCTCCTTCATATTCTTCACTTCCGTCATGGCCTCACCCTGTGGCCACCGGCACCCGCCGGTCATCGCCCCTCGGGACGACCCGCCCTCGGCCCTTCGGCCTATCCGCGTACGCCCCGGGTAGGGGATGCTCCTCACCCGCACCACCCTCCCGTCGGACGATGCGGTCGTGGATCATCAGGGTCCGGCGCCCCACCGGAGCCCGCTCACCCGGCGCACAGGGCGTGGTCGATCAGCTCGGAGGCCGCGTCCTCCTGGGCCTTGATGTGGTCCCAACTGTCGCCGAGCGCCCCGGACATGGAGACCACGGCGCTGCGCTTCCCGTCCTCGGTGACGCCGTTGAGGGTAATGAAGCCGCCGTCCCCGCCGTCGTGGCCCCAGTAGCTCCCCCCGCAGGTCAGCGAGCGCTTGACCAGGCCGAGCCCGTACTCACCGCCGTGCCACATCTCCGACGTCCGGTCGTCCACGGCCACCGTCCGCTTCATCTCGGCCAGTTGCCGCGCCGGCAGCAGCCGGCCCGCGAGCAGCGCTCGGAGCAGGACGTTCTCGTCCCGCGTGGTGGTGGCCCAGGAGAGCCCCCGGTCCATCGGCACCTGCTCGGTGACGTCCACCCGGCCGTCGGGTTCGGGGAAGAGCTGGTAGGCCTGGGCGTGCGGCCGGGGCAGGGTCGGCGAGGTGCCCATCAGCCGGGTCCGGTCGAGGCCGAGCGGACGCAGGATGCGGTCCTCGACCTCCCGGTGGGCGGGGCGGCCGGTGGCCCGCTCGACGACCATGTCGAGCAGGAGGTAGCCGACGTTGGAGTACCGCCAGCTCTTGTCGGTGCCGAACTCCGCCCCGGCCACCAGCTCCTCGGGGCGGTGGACCTGGTAGCGCTCCCGCTCGTACCCGTCCTTCGAGTCGTATCCGGGCAGGTGGTCCACGATGCCGCCCTGGTGCTGGAGCAGTTCGCGGACGGTGGTCCCGCCGCCGGCTCCGCCCTTGGCCCGCACCACCTCCGGCAGCCAGTGGCCGAGCGTGTCGTCCAGCGACAGCCGTCCCTCGGCCTCCAGTTGGAGGACCACCGTCGCGACCATCGTCTTGGACGTGCTGGCCATCCGGAAGTAGCCGTCGGGGGAGACCGGACGGCCGGTGGTGACGTCGGCGGTCCCGCTGGTGGCGACCGTCTGGCGGCCGTCGGGCCCGATCACCCGGGCCTGCACGCCGCTGATGCCGAGGTCGTGGATCGCCGCGGCGTCCCGGCGCAGCTGCTGGGCGACGGACGGACCGGCCGGGCGGGCGACGGCGGTGGCCGCGTTGGCGGCGAGCAGCACGGTGACACCGGCCGCCACGACGAGGTGCCTGCGCAGGGCCGAACCCATGATCGAAGTCATGGCCGCACGCTAACCGGTTGTGGCCCGAACGGGCCGCGGACCGCGGCCACTTGGGGGCGGAATGGGGGATGCCCCCGAGTCGTCCCCCAGTGGCCTCCCCGGGCAGCCTCGGGGTACGGCGGGCTCTCCACCGAGCCGACCGCTGGAAACCGCCCTCAGGCCACCGGGGCCGCGACCGGTCGCGCCGGCTCGGCCCCCGTACCGGCGGCCGCCCCGCCCAGCGCCGCCAGCCGCCGCAGGCTGGCCCGGCGCTGGAGCGCGCCGAGGCCGACGGTCGCCGCGCCGAGCCCGAGCCAGCCGACCGGCCCCGCAGCCATCACCACCCCGGTCAGCAGCAGCGGCCCCACCGACTTCTGCACCGACTGGGACATCCCGGCGACCCCCAGGTACGAGGCCTGGGCGCCCGGCGGGGCCAGCACGACCGCCAGCTCCCAGGAGCTCACCGAGCGCAGCAGCTCCGCCAGCGTGATCAGCATCGCCGCGGCCAGCAGCGCGACCGAGGCCAGGACCGGCCCGGCACCGGTGGCGAGCGCGATCAGCAGGCAGCCGCCCAGCACCGTCACCCCGTACCAGCGCACCGCCGCGGCGGCCCCGACCGCCCCCTCCGCCCAGGCGGAGACCCGCAGTTGCAGCAGCACCACGAGCACCGTGTTGAGCACCAGGAAGACCGGGACGACGGCATGCGGCGCGCCGGTGTGGTGGACCAGCCAGAGCGGCAGCCCGACGTTGAGGACCGAGTCGTCCAGGTTCAGCGGCATGTCCAGCAGGACGAACCGCAGGTAGCCGCGGTCGCGCCAGGGACTGGGCGCGGCGGACGGCGCCCCGGCGGGCGCCTCCCCGGCCTTGGCCGCGACCAGGCCGCGCCCGGACGGCTCCCGGGTGCGCCAGACCAGGACGGCGGCCAGCACGTAGGACAGCCCGTTGGCCAGGATCAGCACCCGGTAGGCGGCGGTGGTCCCGACCGCCAGCCCGATCGCCGCGACACCCGCGCCGAGCGCGTACCCGGCGTTGGCCACGCTGCGGAACAGCGCCTGGTAGGTGGCCCGCCGCTCGCCCGCCACCCGGGTCGCGAACAACATCTCCAGGGTCTTGGCGGCCCGCTCGGCCAGGCAGATCAGGGCCACCACGGGCAGCAGCGCGGCGAAGTCGTCGACCACCAGCAGCAGCCCCATCGCCCCGAGCCGCAGCAGGTGGCAGCCGATCAGCAGCCACCGCACCGGCACCCGTTCGGCCGCCCGCCCGGCCAGCGGGGACCCGGCGATCCCCGCCACCGCACCCACTCCGAGCAGCAGCCCCAGCTGCCGCGCGTCCATCCCGCAGACGTAGGTGAAGTAGAGCACCGAGGCGGCCGCCCACACCCCCGTGCCGGTCCGGTCGACGCACTGCGCCAGCAGCATGATCCGCGCGTCCCGCCCGCCCGGCGGCCGCCGCAGCTGCGCCATCAGTCCGTTCCCCCGCATGGCAGGCCCCCGTCGTGTGCGTGGCGCGAGTCGCGCGATCGGCATCAATCTCGACATCAAGATACTTCACATCAAGAGACTTTCGGAACCCCCGAAGACACCGACGACCACCGCCCCCGCAGGGCCGGGCCCGGACGGCGGCACGACCCTCGACGCCCGGCGGGCGGTGCGCCACACTCTCCCCAGCAGCACCCGCGCTCCCAACGCACCGGCACGACGCCACGACGCCACGACCACCGCACTACGGAGAGCCGATCGGTGACCACTCGCCAACTGCTGGAGCTCGCCTTCTCGTCCGGACGGACCGGGTCCGGACCGGCCACCTGGGGCCAACGGGCCATCTGGGACGCCGTACGACAGCTGCCGTCAGCCGACGCGCCGCGCTACAACATCGCCACCGCGGCGCCACTGGACCCGGGACTGCCCCTGCCCGTCCTGCTCACCGCCCTGGAACGGCTACTGCACCTGCACGACTCGCTGCACACCCGGCTGCGCCCCGACGAGGCCGGCGACCTCCGCCAACTCGTCGACGGCGAAGGCACCCTGGCCGTTCACCTGTGGCCCGCCGGGGAGCACGAGGACCCGGCCGAGCTCGGCACCCGGCTGCACGAGGAGCTGGCGGCGCAGGCCTTCGACACCGCCACCCAGTGGCCGGTGCGGATCGGCGCGGTGACGGCGGGCGGGCTGGTCCGGCACATCAGCCTGGTGCTCTCGCACACCGCGGTGGACGGCTCCGGGATGAGCCGGCTGGTCGCCGACCTGTCCGCGCTCTGCCTCGGCAGCTCCCCCGAGGAGCTGGCCGAGCTGCGCGAACCCGCCCGACAGCCGCTGGAGGAGGCCGAGTTCCAGACCTCCGAGCGGGGCCTGCGGCGCGACGCGGGGGCCCGCAAGCAGTTCGTGCGCAAGCTCCGACTCGGCCCGCCCCGACTCTTCCCGCCGACCACCGGAGAGCCCGCCCGGTTCCCGAACGCGGTGCTCCGCTCCCCCGCCCTGCCCCGGGCCGTCGAGCGGGTCGCGGCCCGGCACCGGGTCAGCACGGGCTCGGTGCTGCTCGCCGCGACGGCCGCGATGACCGCCCGGCTCGCCGGTTCCACCGAGGCCGTGCTGAACGTCGTGGTCAACAACCGCTTCCTGCCGGAGCTGGCCAACGCGGTCGGCGTGATCGCGGGCGACGGCCTGTTCCATCTCCCGGACGCCACCGCCGAGTTCGGCGAGGTCGTGCGTCGCACCCACGCCGCGGCGATCGGCACCTACCGCCACGCGTACTACGACAGACTGGCCCTGGCCGCCGAGATCGACCGGCTGACCGCCGAGGGCGTCCGACTGGCCGACCGCTCCTGCGTGTTCAACGACACCCGGGAGCTGCTCCCGGCCCCGGCCGCCCCCGGCGAGGACCGCACCACCCTCAGCTGGCCGGTGGACTTCGAGCCGCGGCCCGGCCTGACCTACGCCCTGGACGCCCTGCAGTCCGCCGAGGCGCTGAGCCTGGCCATGACGGCGGACCCGGCCGTGCTGCCGCGCCCCGCGATGGAGCGGTTCCTGTACGGCATCGAGGAGTTGATCCTCACCGAGGCGGCCGCACCTGCGGCCGCACCGGCCGTCGGCGCTTGAACCTGACACCGATGTCAAGTTCTACCGTACCGGCATGACCACGACCGCCACCGCATCCCTGCTCACCCCGTACCGCCTCGGCGCGCTCGACCTGCCGAACCGCGTCGTCATGGCCCCGATGACGCGCTACCGGGCCGCCGAGGACGGCACGCCACTGCCCGTCGTCGCCGAGTACTACGCCCAGCGCGCGAGCGCCGGCCTGATCGTCACCGAGGGCATCTGGCCCAGCCGGCAGGGCCAGTCCGGCTGGCGCCTGCCCGGCCTGGAGACGCCCGCGCACGCGGCCGGCTGGCGCGCCGTGACCGCGGCCGTGCACGCCGCCGGCGGGCGGATCGCCGCCCAGCTGATGCACGGCGGACGCCAGGGCCACCCGCTCAACCGACTGCTCTGCGACGTCCCGGCCGGCCCCTCCGCCGTCCCGGCCCCGGGCCCGGTGCACGTCAGGGACGGCGGCAAGGCCGAGGCCGTCACCCCGCGCGCCATGACCCGCGAGGAGATCCGCCGCACCATCGACGACCACGTCGACTCCGCCCGGCTGGCCCTCGCGGCCGGCTTCGACGCCGTCGAACTGCACGGCGCCAACTCCTACCTGATCCACCAGTTCCTGGCCGACAACACCAACCTGCGCACCGACGAGTACGGCCCCCGCACCCTCGCCGACCGACTGCGCTTCCCGATCGAACTGGTCACCGCCGTCGCCGAGGCCATCGGCCCCGACCGCCTCGGCCTGCGGCTGTCCCCCGGCAACCCGCAGTTCGGCATGCACGAGGCCGACCCCGCGCCCGTCTACCGCGCCCTGCTCGCCGAACTCGACGGCCTCGGCCTGGCCTACCTCCACCTCACCGACAACGACGACTACCCGGCCCTGGCCGACCTGCGCCCGCGCTGGTCCGGCCCGCTGATCGGCAACGTCGGCGAGAACCGCGCCGCCACCGACCGCGAGCGCGGCGAGGCGGTGCTGGCCGCCGGCCTGGCCGACCTGGTCTCCTACGGCCGCGCCTTCATCGCCAACCCCGACCTGCCGGAACGGTTCGCCGCGAACGCCCCGCTCACCCCCGTCGACCCCACCCACCTCTACGGCCAGGAGGCCACCGGCTACACCGACTACCCCCGCCTCCCGGCCACCCGACCGGCTACGACCTGACTCAGGGCACCCCCGTCCTGACCCACTGTCAGTGCCACCCGCTATGGTCGGCCCCGAACCATCCGGTACCAACCGCACCGCCGTCACCAGGGGGCACCATGACCACACCGGGCACCCGCCCGCTCACCACCGCCGACCTCGTGGAGGGCTGGCACCGGGTGGGCGTCCGTGAGGGCATGGCGCTGATCGTGCACTCCTCGCTCTCCAGCCTCGGCCGGGTCGAGGGCGGCGCGGCGGCCGTGGTGGCCAGCCTGCGCGAGGCGGTCGGGCCCAGCGGCACCGTCGCCGCACCCGCCTTCACCTCCGGCACGGTCCGCGACCCGGCCCCCGGGCACAGCGGCCCGCCCGGCCCCGAGCTGGCCGAACTCCGGGCCGCCGTCCCGCTGTTCCACGCCGGGCTGCCCTGCGACACGGGCGCGGTGGCCGAGGCGCTGCGCGCCCTGCCGGAGAGCCTGCGCAGCACCCACCCGCAGGTCTCGGTCGCCGCCGTGGGCGCGCACGCCCGGGAGGTCACCGGCCGGCGCTCGCTCGGCTTCGCCGTCGGCCGCGAGTCGCCGTTCGGCGCGCTGCACGACCTCGGCGGGCACGTGCTGCTGGTCGGCGTCGGCCACAACCGCAACACCTTCCTGCACTACGCCGAGACCTTCGCCCCCAACCGCCGGCTCAAGCTCCGCCGCTTCCCGATGGCGATCCAGGGCGAGCGGGTCTGGATCGAGGCGCCGGACGTGGCGGACGACAACGACACCCACTTCCCGGTCGTGGGGCGGGAGTTCGAGGAGCGGGCGGGCATCCGCGAGGTCCTGGTCGGCGCCGCGCCCTGCCGCCTGGTCCCGGTCCGCGAGCTCATACCCTTGGCGGGCCGCCGCCCCCCCGAACTGCGGGGGGCGCTCGGCCCCAGGACCGCGTAGGCCGGGCCGGCGGTCCCGCCGTACGCGCGGAACCGCCGACCCGAACCCCCTTGTGCCGCCCTGCCGTCAGTGACGCCCCTCGTGCACCGAGCCGGCGTCCTGGATCTTCTTCCAGGACTTCGGCTCGACCGGCACCGCGTCCCGGCCCGCGTCCGGCGCCGGCGCGGCGGCGGCGGCCGGCGCGGCACCCGGCGCCACCGGCCCGACGGCCGGCTTGCTCGGGGTGAAGAGCCAGGTGTTCAGCAGGTCCCCGAGCTTCTTCCCGGAGACCTTCTCCGCGTACGCCTGGAACTCCGGGATGGTGGCGTTCCCGTAGCGCCGCTCGGTGGGCCAGCCCTTGAGGATCTGGAAGAACTTCTCGTCCCCGACGGCGTTGCGCAGCGCCTGGATGGCCACCGCGCCGCGGTAGTACACCGCGCCGGAGAACTGGTTCTCCTCACCCGGGTCGCCCGGCTTGACGGTCCAGAACGGGTCGTCGGCCGGGTGCGAGGCGTAGATGTAGTCGGCCAGTTCCTGCGCGGTGCCCTCGTTCTCGTGCTCGGACCAGAGGAACTGCGAGTACTCGGCGAAGCCCTCGTTCAGCCAGATGTCGCTCCACTTGGAGAGCGAGACACTGTCGCCGTACCACTGGTGGGCCAGCTCGTGCACGACCACCGAGGTGTTGGTGCCCCGGGCGAACAGCCCGGGTCCGTAGGAGACCCGGGTCTGGGTCTCCAGGGCGCCACTGGACGAGGTGTTGGCGACGTAGCCGCCGACGGAGCTGAACGGGTACTCGCCGAAGTAGCCGCTCAGCCAGTCCACCAGCTCGCCGGTCCGCTCGATGCTCGCCCGCGCCGCGGCGGCGCTGTCCCCCAGGTCCTTGCTGTACGCGTTGTAGACCGGCAGCCCGCTCGCCGTGGTGTCCCGGGTGATGTCGAACTTGCCGATCGCCAGGGTCGCCAGGTACGTCGCCTGCGGCTTGTTCTCCCGCCAGCTGTACCTGGTCCAGCCCGCCTGCGAGCTGGTCCCGGTCAGCACGCCGTTGCTGATCACCTGGTTGCCGTCCGGCACCAGCACCGAGACGTCGAAGGTCGCCTTGTCGCTCGGGTGGTCGTTGCTCGGGTACCACCACCCGGCCGACACGGGCTCGCCGGCCACGACCGCACCGTCCGGGGTGCGGCGCCAGGCGGTGTAGCCACCGTACTTCTGCACGGTGGACGGCACGTCCTTGTAGCGCACCACCACGGTGGCCTGGTCACCCTTGGCGAGCGGCCGGGCCGGGGTGATCTCCAGCTCCTGGTCGCCACTGGTGGCGAAGGTCGCCACCCGGCCGTTGACCCGCACCTCGGAGACCTTCAGCGCGAAGTCGAGGTTGAACCGGGAGAGGTCCTGGGTGGCCGTGGCGAGAATGGTCGTGGTGCCCTCCAGCTCGTCCGTGGCGGGCTGGTACTTCAACCGGACGTCGTAGTGCGAGACCCGGTACCCGCCGTTGCCGAGGGTCGGGTAGTACGGGTCCCCGACGCCGTCCGCGCCGGGCTGGAAGCCGGAAGCCGAAGCGGGGACGGCCAGGAACAGGCTCAGGGCACTGGCAGCAGAGACGATCAGCCTCTTGCGCACGTGGTCCTCCAGGGATCGCCGGAACGATGGGGTTGAACCGATCCTTGTCCCGTCAACCCCTCCCCCACTCCCCTCCGGTGAGATGTTCATAAGAAGAAACGCGCCGACATGACGGCTTCGCGGCCCTACCCCGAAGCCGTCATGCCGACCGTTCCGACAGGTCGTCAGTGATGCGACTGGTGCGCCGAGTTGGTCTCCTGGATCTGCTTCCAGGACTTCGGCTCGGCCGGCAGCTGCCCCTCCGCCCGATCCGCAGCCGGCGCCAGCGAGGCCGCGGCCGGCACGGCACCCGGCGCCACCGGCCCGACCGCCGGCTTGCCCACGGTGAACAGCCAGGTGTTCAACACATCCCCGAGCTTCTTCCCGGAGACCTTCTCCGCGTATGCCTGGAACTCCGGGATGGTGGCGTTGCCGTAGCGCCGCTCGGTGGGCCAGCCCTTCAGGATCTGGAAGAACTTCTCGTCCCCGACGGCGTTGCGCAGCGCCTGGACGGCCACCGCACCCCGGTCGTACACCGCACCGGAGAACTGGTCGTCCGGGCCCGGGTCGCCCGGCTTGACCTTCCAGAACGGGTCGTCGGCCGGGTGCGAGGCGTAGACGTAGTCGGCCAGCTCCTGCGCGGTGCCCTCGTTCTCGTGCTCCGACCAGAGGAACTGCGAGTACCGGGCGAAGCCCTCGTTCAGCCAGATGTCGCTCCACTTGGAGAGCGAGACGCTGTCCCCGTACCACTGGTGGGCCAGCTCGTGCACGACCACCGAGGTGTTGGTGCCCCGGGCGAACTGCCGGGGGCTGTAGAAGATCCGGGTCTGGGTCTCCAGGGCGTAGCCGGTCGGCACATTGGGGACGTAGCCGCCGACGGAGCTGAACGGGTACTCGCCGAAGTAGCCGCTCAGCCAGTCCACCAGCTCGCCGGTCCGCTCGACGCTCGCCCGCGCCGCGTCCGCGTTCTCGCCGAGGTCCTTGCTGTACGCGTTGTAGACCGGCAGCCCGCTCGGTGTGGTGTCCCGGGTGATGTCGAACTTGCCGACCGCGAGCGTGGCCAGGTAGGTCGCCTGCGGCTTGTTCTCCCGCCAGCTGTACCTGGTCCAGCCGGCCTGCGAGCTGGTCCCGGTCAGCACGCCGTTGCTGATCACCTGGTTGCCGTCCGGCACCAGCACCGAGACGTCGTAGGTGGCCTTGTTGCTCGGGTGGTCGTTGCTCGGGAACCACCACCAGGCGGCCTCGGGCTCGTTCGCCGCCACGGCGCCGTCCGGGGTGCGGTGCCAGCTGGTGAAGCCGTACTTCTTCACGGTGGACGGCACGCCCTTGTAGCGCACCACCACGGTGGCCTGGGAGCCCTTGGCCAGCGGCCGGGCGGGGGTGATCTCCAGCTCCTGCTCACCGCTGGTGGCGAACGTCGCGACCCGGCCGTTGACCCGCACCTCCGAGACGTCCAGTGCGAAGTCGAGGTTGAACCGGGAGAGGTCCTGGGTGGCCGTGGCGAGAATGGTCGTGGTGCCCTCCAGCTCGTCCGTGGCGGGCTGGTAC
>NZ_JBHVET010000191.1:0-12025 GCF_042802135.1 Kitasatospora sp. NPDC057512 | reverse complement strand
CACCCCTGCTGCGCCGCGCCTAATCGCCGCTAAAAGCCCTGGTCAGGGCCGTCAGTAGCCTCAGGCACTCGATGATCAGCCTGCGGTTCTCGTTGCGACGTCCCGTGTCCTCCGGCTCGGAACCCTGGTCGGACTCATCGTCGTGCGCCTCGCGGCGCGTGGGCGACTCGCCGTCCTCACCAGGCCTCTTCCTCCGCATGAACATGGAACACGCACTCCTCCCTGTTGGATCGCCCGAAGGGTTTCGGGACGTACGCGGGGGGTGGAGTCCAGGGAACTTCCTGGTAAGCGCTGCGAAGCGATAATAACGGCCGCTCAGCCACATTTACAAACTCGCAGTCGGGGCCGGAAGAAAACATATCGCCACGATATGGCTGTGGGTGATCTGCCCCTTTTGGCATGCGAAAGTAAATTACCGGCCGGTAGTAGTAGTCCGCCCCGCTGGCCACACCCGCTCAGAACGTGCGGTCGCCGGAGCTGTGCGAGCGGCCGGTGTCGGTCAGTGCGTGCACGGCTTCGGAAACGAGTGGCCATGACCCCGCCGCCGCACTCGGGAAACGATGTCGCTGTCCGACGTAGTCGGCGCTACGGTGGCGGCATGCCCATCAGCGTGACCGTGCGGACCTACACCGGAGAGACCCTGGCAGTCTGCACCCACCCGGCGATCGGTGACCTGTGCCGACGAGCCGAAACCTTGGCCTTGCCGCTGCTCGGCTACGTCGATCCCTATGACGACACCTGGTTCAACAGGTCGCAGATGCAGCTCCTGGTACCGGAGCTGAAGGCGCTGGTCGACAGCGCCTCAGCACCCGAGGCCGAGGCCGCAGCAGAAGTGCTCGCGTTGGCCGAGCAGCTAGAACACAAGCCGCACCGCTACCTCGTCTTCAGAGGCGACTGAGGATCACTTCTCCTGCGGAAACGGGTCCTCCTGCGTCATGACCTCGCTGTCGGTCGCCTGTACGAGGCTCCATGGACTGCGGCACGAGGAGATCAGCATGGGCGCCTGGGACCTGGGCCTTGCCGAACCGGACCTGGCAGCGGCCGAACTCGCCGTACTCGGCGCCGTGTGGGTCGCGGTCGAAGACGAACTCCGCACCAGCGATCTGGCGGCCGCTGAGTCTATGCCCCGGCAGGCGGCGAGGCTGAGCGGCGGGTTCGGCCGAGCTCCGGCCGACAGCGCCGTACCTCTCACTCCCGCCAGCGGGGAGCCTCGTCGTCCGGGGTGTCAGGGCTGGCGAAGTGGAAGGGGACCGACAGGTGCTCGGCCAGGGTCCGGCCCGCGTGTTCGGCGGCCGCGGCGCACACGAGCTGTCCGCTGCCGACCCCTTCCCCGTCCAGGTAGCGCCTGGCCGTGGTGGAGTGGACGGTGGCCAACGGGTGCTCCTGCGCCGGGTCCTCGGTGATCGCCAGCAGGACCGTGAACCAGTCGTGGACGGTGTCGCCGTCCCAGACCGCCTCGATCGCCACGACGCGGCCGGGGCAGCCGGCGGCACGAAACGCCAGGGACTCCAGGTCGAGGGGGCTGTCGGGGCTCCGGGCGATCCGGTCGCCGTGGTGGGTGTAGCGGTCGTTGACGATGTCCTGCGCGATGCGGATGCCGATGCCGGAGGGGACGCGGCCGACATCGACGACGGTGCGCAGCGCGTGGAAGAGGGAGTCCTGGAGGACGTACCCGTCGATCTCGTCGCGGATTCCCGCAGGCAGGCTCTCCCACCATGCGGCCCGCGCCGCCTCGTCCATCTCCACCGGTTCCTCCCCCGCCTCGCTGCGGCCCTTCCCGACAGGGCAGTGCGCCACGGTACCCGAGGCGGTACGAACGAGCGCCCGATTTTCCTGTCCACCCCCGACGCGCCCTCGCTCCGTGCCCGACGACCCCGGTCCCACCTGTGTGATCGGGATACCCGAGCCCGGCGGCGAGGACGTGATCTTCTGAGCCCGGCACCTGTGGGAGACCGAGGGGCACGTGGCTGGCGGCGCGCCAGCCGGCTACGCGCCGAGTGCGCCACACCCGGGACGATCACGATCAGCGGGAGGGGAGCTCCCGCCGCGACAGCGCCAGCTTTCGGCGTCCTCGGTCGATGTCGGTGACGACGACCAGGACTTCGTCGCCGACTCCTACGACCTCCTGCGGCGTCCGCACGGGTGTCCGTGCGAGGTCCTTGAGGTGGATCAGCCCCTCGACCCCGTCGGCGACCTGGACGAAAGCTCCGAACGGGACCAGCCGGGTGACCCTTCCGCGCAGTGTCCGGCCCGCGGCGACTCCGTCGGCGAAGTCCTGGAAGGGGTCCGGCCGCGTAGCCCGCAAGGACAGCCTGGCCTCCCCGTTCGTGGTGTCGAAGTGGAGGAATCCGCACGAGACGCGCTCACCGACCCGGACGATGTCCGTGGCCGTTTCGAAGTGACACCAGGACAGTTCGGGGATCGTGATGAACCCGACCCCTGGGAAGACCGGATGGCCGGGCCCGTCGTCCAGCGCCACGAACACGCCGAACGACTCGATCGATGCGACCGTGCCGGCGAGGATCTGGCCTGGGGCGAGCCGCTTCAGAAAGGCCCACAGCTCCGGGTTCCCGGTGGCTGCCAGGGACAGCCGTACGCGGCCCGCGGGCGGGTCGATGGCGATGACCTCGGCGGTGATCCGCTGACCGACCTCCACACCCTCGCTCCGAGGCTGCCCCCAGGGCCGGTCCAACGAGCCGACGAACCCCAGCGGTCTCGCCGGGAACCCGTCCAACGTCACCGCCACCCCGGAGCGGGTGACCTCTGACGCGACCCCACCACACAGGTCGCCGACGCGGATCGCTGACAGGAAGCTCCGTACGGCGCGGTCCTCCGGCGCTTCGCGCATGTCGGCAAGCCACGGCATCCCACCTGGGCATCTCAGTGACCGTTGACACAGGCCGACGCGACGCCTCCCGGCCTGGTCGTACGGTGACCGTCCATCGCTCGTCGACGGTGAAGCCGTCGGGGTCAACAGACCTTCCGGTAGGGCACCTCGGGGAGGTATGTGTCCCAGTCGGATTGCGGCAGTCCGCCTCCGGCTCGTTCGCAGATGTCGGCGGCTTCCTGGTCCGGGGCGACCGTGATCTCGTGCGCCGGTACGTGCTCGGTCGCTATGCGCAGGGTGCGGTCGTCGGGGCCGAAGGCCAGGGAGAGGGTGGCGCCTCCTGTCGTGGGGACGGCGGGGCCGAGTGGCTGGTGGGATGCGAGGTCCCACATCCGCAGTGTGCCGTCGGTGCCCGCGGCGGCCAGGATGCGGCCGTCGTGGGAGAAGGCCAATGCGGAGATGGGGTCGAACGCCCCCGTGGCGTTGGGTCTGAAGCTGCCGGGCAGTACGCCCAGGTTCCGCTCGGCGTTGCCGTCCCAGAGCGTGACGCGGCCGGCTTCGTCGCCGGTGGCCAGGTACGTGCCGTCCGGGCTGAACGCCACGGTGTGCGTCGTGTTCTGGGTGAGCGTACGAGGGACCACTCGACCTGACGGCAGGTCGGCGAGTTGGTTGTGGGAGGTGACGAGGAGCCGTCCGTCCGGCCGGACGGCGAGTTGCTCCCCGCCAAGGCCGGAGAGCACCCGGGTTCTGGCCCGTTGAGGCAGGTCCCAGACTTCCAGGGCCTCCTGCTGCGGAATCCGTGACACCAGGAGCGACCTTCCGTCCGGTGTGAAGGCGATCGCATTGACGTCGTCCACCGCACGCCGTTCGGGAGCCGCGAGATCCAGGGCCGCGGTCGTGCGGCCGGCGGAGACGTCCCAGACGGACACTCTGGGTGGTGAAGTCGGCTGCCTGTGGTCGACGATGCCGTAGGCGAAGGCTCGCCCGTCGGGACGGAACGCCATGAGGACGGTGCAGGAGAAGGAGAGCCGTCTGCCCTCGGGAGGCGGCAGGCAGGACAGGACGGGCAGGTCGACGACGTGTCCTCCGCCGCGGAGGTCCCGCAGTCGGATGTGGTGCGTGTGGTCGCCCGCGGACGACAGCAGGGTGGCGAGCGTGCTGCCGTCCGGGCTGAACACGGCGGCTGAGATCGGCTGGCTCGTCCAGGCCGGGGCGAGGACGTTCGTGAGGTCGATGGTGCGCACCGCGGCTCCGGTCGAGCCCTCCTGGTAGCGGATCCGGTGTTCGTCCGGATCCAGCCTGAACTGGCTGGCGTCGGTGTTGGCGAGTGGATGCCGCAGGAGCGGGACCGACGGGATGTCGAGGCGCCACAGCAGCACCTCCTTGCCGTCCGACGCCACCATGAGCGTTCCGTCCGCGCTGAACGACGCCTCCCTGAGGTCGGCGTGTTCGACCCGCGGGAGTTCCGTTCCCGAGGCGATGTCCCAGATCCGGACGCCGCCGCTGTCGACGACCGCCAACCGGCGGCTGTCCGGTGAGAACCCGACGGCCTGGTCCAGGCACTGCTGCGCGGTGGCGTCGGGAGCCCCGGCGAGCGGGACCTCGCGCTGCTCGGGCACGTTCCACACCTGGACCGGCCCGCCCGGAACGCACAGCGCCATCAGGCGGTCGTCTTGGCTGACCGACGCCTCGGGATACGGGAAGTTCTCCAGGCGGGGCCACTCTCCCCACATCCGCCGCTGCCTGACCTCCGGTACCCGGCGCGTCTCGTCGCGGGTGGGCGCTCTGTGTACGCCGCCCCCGGTGCGTCGTTCGAGCAGGAGCCGGCCGCTGTGGCTGTCCCGGACCTGGACCACGTCGTCCGTGCCCTCGGTCGCGAAGAGGACCAGGGTCCGCCCGCTCGGACCGAGCCGGGCCGCGGTTCCGGTCAGACCGGGGTCGAACGGGTGGCGTGTCACCGGGGATCCGCCCGTACTCTCCGCCGGCAGGTCCCACACGTTCACATGATCGAGTCCGAACACGGCGAGTGTTCGGGTGTCGGCGCTCATGTCCTCCACGTCCTCGGCCTCGGCCCCCAGGCCGGGGAGTGTTGCCACTCGCCGGTGCGTGCCGACGTCCCACTTCACCACCTCGTCCCGGCCGACACCGACCAGGGTGCGGCCGTCGCCGCTGAGGAAGTGGGTCTGCGGGACGGCTTTGCTCGACGGGGGGTCGGTGAAGACGTCCTGGTCCGGCTGGACGGCTGCGCCGAGCAGCGCGGACCGTGACTCGGGTAGATCGGCGGTCTTCCACGCGGCGACGCTCAGCCGCATCGCCGTGACCGGGTCGGACGAGCGCATGCCGTCCGCCACCGCGGCGGCCCGGCGGGCGGCGGCCTCCGTGCGGCGGCGTTCGCCGGTCAGGCTTTGCTGCCACGCGATCACCCCGGCCAGCAGGACGAGCACGACCAGGGCGGACAGTGTGGCGAGCAGGGTGCGCAGCCGCCGGGCGGAGCGCGCGGTCTTCCGGTTCTCCTGGTCGCGGGCTGTGAGGGCGGCGGTGAGGAAGCGGGACTCCAGCGGGGTGAGGTCGTCGCGGTGCCCGGCGCCGGCGAAGGTGGCTTCGGCCGCTGCCAGGCGGGTGCCCCGGTAGAGCGCTCCGGGGTCATGGCCCAGTTCCTCCCAGGCCTTGGCGGCTTCGGTGAGGTGCCGGTGGTGGCGCAGCCTTTCGCGGGCGTCTTCGACCCACGCGCTCAGGCGCGGCCAGCAGCTGATCAGAGCCTCGTGCGCCAGGTGGACGGTGTCTCCGTCCAAGGTGATCAGCCTGGCGCGGGTCAGGCTTTCCAGCACCGCTGCGGTGTCGGCGTCACCGGTACCGAGAGACTCGAGTTCGGTGCGGTCCGCGGGTCGGCTGGTGTCCTGCGCGCCCTCTCCCGGGGTGACCAGTCGCAGCAGGATGTGCCGGGCGACGGCGGCCTGCTGCGGCGTCAGGCGGTTGTAAGTCTGTTCCGCGGTGCGGGCGATGGCGCCGTGCACACCTCCGGCGGCTTCGTAGGCGGCCTCTGTCAGTGTCCTGCCCTTGCGGCGGCGCCAGGTCTCCAGCAGGGCGTGCGACAGCAACGGGAGCCCGCCCGGCTCGCCGTCGACCTCCTCGATGATCCTCGAGGTCAGGGCGCGCTCGACGATCAGGCCCGCGCCGGCGGCCGGATTGACGATCGCCTCCCGCAGCTCCGCCGGGCCCATCGGCCCGACCAGCAGCGTGGCCTCCCGCAGGGCCACGGCGAGCCCGTGGTGCTCCGCGCAGCGTCCGAAGAAGTCCGCCCGCACCGCCAGGACCACCCGTAATCGGCTCTCCGGCTCACACGCCGCCAGCAGCAGACCGATGAAGGCGGCACGCTCCGTCGGCTCGGTGGACAGCGTGAACGCCTCCTCGAACTGGTCCACCACCAGCACCGTGTCGCCCGTACCGTTCCCGGGCGTCAGCAGCGCGGCGTGGTCGCAGGCGGGCCGCGGGCCCGGAGTGAAGATCCGGATGGCGGCCGGAGCCGTGCCCGTCCCGCCCCGGTCCCGGAGCACCGGGATCAGTCCGGCGCGGAGCAAGGAGGATTTGCCGCTGCCCGAGGCGCCTACGACGGCGACCAGACGACGGGAGTCCACCAGTCCCAGCAGGTCGGCGACGAGCCTGTCCCTGCCGAAGAACCGCTCCCGGTCACCCGGTTCGAAGCGGGCCAGGCCCCGGTACGGCGCATCGGCATCATCACCGTCCTCCGCGGCCACATCCCGCACCGCGGCGTGCCAACGCCGCTCCCACTCCGCGAGGTCCCCGCCACAGGCCTCCACATAGGCCAATGCCACCGGCAGCGACGGGAGCTGCTGCCCGCCGGCCGCCCGCGACAGCGTCGCGACCGAGTAGCGGGTACGACTGGCCATCGCGCGGTAGGTGACGTTCCCCGCCTCCCGGCGTAGCTGGCGCAACTCGGACGCGAAGCGCTGGACCGGTCCTGCGGCCGGATCCAGCGGGCCTTCTTGGCGGCCCATCCGTGTCCTCCCCCGCTCGGCGGCACCCGGACCGTCAACGTACGCACCGGAGAGAGCCGCGGCAACGGCTTCCCAACGGCCTGTCCTGTTTCATCCGTCGTTCCGGCCCACGGAGCGGCACTTTGTTTCACGTGGTGAGGAGGGCTGCGCAACAACCAGTCGGCCGTGAAAGCTCGGTCGTGTCAGGGCCGGAAGGCGACACCACCGCCCCTGACGCCGGCCCGACCGCGCCCCGCGGTACCGCCGCCCGCGTGGGCTGCGGTACACGTGCGGCGGAGATTCCGAGCCGGGCAACGTCCCTCACCCCTCTGTTTCGCACCGACAGGAGACAGCCATGCGATTGGCCAAGATCCGTGCCGCAACGGTCGCACTCACCCCGACGCTGAAGGCGAAGCGATTGTCCGCGGCCACGGCGGCAGCGGTACTGCTGGTGCTTCCGGCAGCGGGAGCGGCCCATGCGGCGCCAGGCGAGAAGACCGCGCATTCCGGCCGCTACCACGTGGTCGGTGCGGTGCAGGAGATCTCCCCTGAGGCTGCCGAGGGGCTGCGCTCCGGCGCTGAGCAGCAGGGCCTGGCCTCGTCGTGGGTAACGCCGTGGGCGCATTGGACGCCGTACGCGGGCGGAGAGGTGAACGATGTGCGTATGCACGTGTTCAGCGGCTCCGACGGCCACGACCGAGCGTACGCGGAGGCCTACCTGAACTATGCCTGGGACGGGCTGTACCTGGACGTCTCGCAGACTGCGGGAAACGGGCACTGGCCGTGGCAGGCCCAGAACCTGAGTACCGTCGGCGGGCAGTCACATCGGGAGACTGCCAGCGTCTATGACGGGCCGGGCAACTGGGTGCGGGCGTGCGGCGCTTCATGGGGGGATGACAACGACCCGTGGGGCAACCCGAGGTGGGGCACCAACATCGCATGCACCGCCTGGAACTGACCGGTCAAGGAAGAGGCCGGCTCCACACCATCAGGAGGTCGCGTTCCGCACCGGCTCCAGGACCGTCGCGCCGACAGCGGACGGTACTGCCCGCCGGGCAACGCCGATCTTCTCTCCTCAGGAAGGAACGTCCCATGAAGCGCATGAACCGGTCGACCGGGATCCTGTTCGGCCTCGCCGCAGTCACCACGGCGCTGACCGGCTTCGCCGTCCCCGCCGCGTCCGCCGCCACACCCCAGGTCACCGCCGGCTGCTACGCGTCCTCCTGCAGCGGACGGGACCCCATCCAGATGGGCTGCAACGCGGACGCCTACACCGTGGAATCGGTGAGTTCCGCCTACGGCACGATCGAACTCCGCTACAGCTCCTCGTGCAAGGCGAACTGGGCGAGGATCTCCGGTGCCTCGAACGGACAGCTGTTCTGGGTGGAGAACAGCTCCGACATCCAGTTCTGGAACGCGATCGGCTCCACCGGCTACGGCGACATGGTCGACGGATCGGGCAGCGCGCGCGCCTGCATCTCCGGCAACGGTCCCTGCACCGGCTGGCACTGAGACTCCTCTGCCCGGCCGGGGTCGGGAAGCCGCGCGGTTCGCGCTGGTTCCCCGTCTCCGGGCCATGGCCACGGCATGCGACATCGGAGAACCTCAGGACTCCGTGACACCGCCGTTCTGCGGGCCCCCGTTGCGAAGCGACCCCCCAGGACAGGACCCAAAGGCCCAGCCCACCGAAACGGACATGGCATCGACAGGCATTCCGGGCCGGGACCTTCCCGGCCCGGAATGCAGACACCAGGAGGAAGAACATGAAGACACGACGCATCCTCACGACCCTGCTGCTGGCGGGGACGGTGGCCACCGCGACGCTGGCGGTGACGCCCGCCGCGCAGGCCGCACCGAACAACGGGAACTGCCGCGGCGCCCGGGCCTTCTGCTTCTGGTACAACAGCAACCAGTCCGGCTCGGTGGCCGGCTGGGACCTGCTCACCGGCTTCAAGGGCTTCGAAGACCTCGCCTACGCCGGCGCGTTCCAGGGCCCCGGCAACGGACAGGGCGTCGCGGTGAAGAACAACGCGGCCTCCGCCACCTACCAGTTCCCCGGCAACTGCTACGGCTACGTCAGGGTGTACTACAACAGCGGCTGGAGCGGGCCCTCGGACGACGTTCCGGCCTGCGGCAACATCAACCTGGTGCGGACGAAGAACGAAAACGCCTCGTTCTACGTCTACGGCTGACAGTGATGATGTTCGTGGTGGCGCTGCTGGTGGGTCTGACCCCTCGGCTGACTGACGTCTCGACTGTCCTGTTTGGGATTTGTCGGCTCATCGGTGGCGTCACCACGCACGCGGCCGGACGGGCGTTTGTGACTTCATAGGAGCCTGGCCAGAGGCCCCGTCACTGTCTTGTCCACCCGCCCGACCGGCGCGTGCCGCCCCCGGCTCGGACAAGCGGCAAGGACGGACATGACCAGCATGACGTATGACGGCCCGGAGATCACCGGCGGAGTCGACACCCACGGGCTGACCCACCACGCGGCGGTGATCGACCGGCTGGGCCGGCACCTGGCCGACCAGGAGTTCCCGGCCACTGTCGCCGGCTACCGGGACCTCCTGGAGTGGATGCGCTCGCACGGCGCCCTGCGCGCGGTCGGCGTGGAGGGCAGCGGTGCCTACGGCGCCGAGCTCGCCCGGGTGCTGACCGCCGCAGGGGTCACGGTCCTCGATGTGGACCGGCCGGACCGCAAGGTGCGCCGCCTGCGCGGGAAGTCCGACCCGATCGACGCCTACGCGGCCGCCACGGCGGTGGCCGCCGGCCGGGCAGTCGGTGTCCCCAAAAGCCGCGACGGCGTGGTCGAGGCCATCCGGGTGCTGCGATGTGCACGCCGCAGCGCGGTCAAGGCCCGCACCCAGGCGATGAACCAGATCCGCGGCCTGCTCGTGTCCGCACCGGCGGTGCTGCGCGAGCAGGTCGCGGGTCTGGAGCGGGCCCTACTGATCCGCACGCTCGCCCGGCTGCGGCCCGGAACGGACCTGTCCGCGCCGCTGGCCGCGACCAAGGCCGCCCTGCGGCGCCTGGCCCGCCGCCACCAGGCGCTCAACGACGAGATCACCGAGCTCGACACCGAGATCGGCCCGCTGGTCAAGCAGGCCGCCCCGCAGCTCTTGGCCCTGTTCGGGGTCGGCTCCGAGACCGCCGGCCAGCTCCTTGCGTCGGCCGGCGACAATCCCGAACGGATGCGCTCCGAGGCGGCGTTCGCGCACCTGGCCGGAGTCGCACCGATACCCGCCTCCTCCGGCCGCACCCACCGCCACCGCCTCAACCGCGGCGGCGACCGGGCCGCCAACAACGCCCTGCACACCATCGTGCTGGTCCGCATGCGCTACGACGAGCGCACCCGTGCCTACGTCGCCCGCCGCACCAAGGAAGGGCTGTCGAAGAAGGACATCACGCGGTGCCTCAAGCGCTTCGTCGCCCGTGAGGTCTACCGAGCGCTCACCAGCACACCATCAACCAAAATCACGCGAACCGATCTTGCTCCTGCGGCTTGACGTCTATAGGAGTCAGCCGTTCACCTGCGGATGACGCCTTGCCCGCGTGAAAATCGGTGCGGGGGCCATCCGCTGACGCCGCATGATGTTTGGGCTTCGAGTCCGCATAGGAGTCTGGTGAGGGGGCCGCCCGAGGGACCACGCACTGTCGCCTTGAGCACGCCGTTCAGCTTCTCCGCCTCCCTCAGGCCCCCCGGGTGGCCCCCGCCCTGGAGCACGACAGCAAGGGAGGACAACCGGTGGAGGAGACGAGAGAAGAACAGGCCGACGGGGCGGTGGCGCGGGTCGCGGCGATCGACATCGCGAAGGCGTCCGGCGTGGTCTGCATGCGCCTGCCGCACGAGGACCGCGAGGGTCGGCGGGTGCAGCAGGTCTGGACGGTGGCCTCGACCACCAACGCGGTCCTGGAACTCGGCGACCGGCTGCTCTGCCAAGGCGTGCAGCGGGTGGTGATGGAGGCGACCGGCAACTACTGGAAGCCGTTCTTCTACCTCTTGGAGGCCCGCGGCCTGGAGTGCTGGCTGGTCAATGCTCGCGAGGTGAAGAACGTCCCAGGACGCCCGAAGACCGACAAGCTCGACGCGGTCTGGCTGGCCAAGCTCGCCGAACGCGGCATGGTCCGCGCCTCGTTCGTGCCGCCCAAGCCGGTTCGCCAACTGCGGGACCTCACCCGCACCCGCACCGCATTCACCCAGGACCGCACCCGCCACAAGCACCGCGTCGAGAAGGCCCTCGAAGACGCCCAGATCAAGCTCTCCAGCGTGGTCTCCGACCTCTTCGGCGTCTCGGGCCGGGCGATGCTCGACGCCCTGGTCGCCGGCGAGCGCAACCCGCGCGCGCTCGCGGAGCTGGCCAGAGGCAGCCTGGTCAACAAGCGCGAACTCCTTGTCGAGGCACTGACCGGGCAGTTCGAGGAGCACCACAGCCGTCTCCTGCGGATCCTGCTGGAGACCGTCGACCACTTCACCCGCCAGATCAGCGAACTCGACCGGCACATCACCACGCTTCTCAACGAGCTGGCCGGCCCGGCCGCCGCTGCCGAACACGACGAGGCGCCGACCACCGCTGTCGGACGCCCCGGGCCCGAACTGGTCGAGCGCCTCGACGCCGTCCCCGGAGTCGGAGCCACCACCGCGCACATCATCCTCGCCGAGATCGGCCTGGACATGAACCGCTTCCCCAGCCCGGAGCACCTGGTCTCCTGGGCCAAGCTCTGCCCCAGAACCATCCAGTCCGGGACGAAGAACACCACCGGCCCGGCCGGTCGCGGCAACCCCTGGCTCAAGGGCGCCCTCGGCGAAGCCGCCAACGCCGCTGCCCGCACGGACAGCTTCCTCGGCTCGCGCTACCGCCGGATCGTCAAACGCCGGGGCCACGCCAAGGCGCTGGTCGCCGTCGCCCGCTCGATCCTCGTCATAGCCTGGCACCTGATCAACGACCCCGACGCCCGCTACCAGGACCTCGGCGCGGACTGGCACCAACGCCACCTGAACAGCGCCCGCCGAACCCGCGACCTCGTCCGCCAGCTCCAAGCCCTCGGCCACCAGGTCACCCTCGCCCCCACTGCCTGACCGAACCCGCTCACGAGTTCGTCCGTTCCGCTCCGCGCAACGGACGCTGCCGCCTGCCCGGCTGAAGTTCGATTTTCCGTTCAGCATCCCAGCAGGACCCGGCCGGGCCGTCCGACTCCTCGGACG
>NZ_JBHVET010000190.1:0-12031 GCF_042802135.1 Kitasatospora sp. NPDC057512 | reverse complement strand
CGGTTGAGCCTGCGCGCGGACGAGCCGGAGCGGTGGAACCGCGGAGCGGCGGGCGGTCAGCCCAGCTTCGGCGCCATGGCGGCCGGGCCCTGCCCCGCCCCCTTCGCCGTCCCGCAGAAGGCCTGCTCCAGGAAGCCGCCCTCCGCCTGCAGCTGCGCGACGAACTCCGCCTCGCCGCCGCGCGGGGTGACGGACATCGACACCTGCCGGTCGCCCGAGCTCCACATCTCGGTGCTGTACCCGGGCACCGAGCCGTTGTGCCCGTAGACCGGGCCGCAGGAGAGCTGCCAGCTGGCCATCCCGAGCCCGTAGCCCAGCCCGGTCGGCATGCCGTCGACCTCGATGGGGGTCGTCGTGGTCATCTCCTTCAGCAGCGCCGGCGGCAGCAGCCGGCCGCCCTGGAGAGCCTTGTCGAAGCGGTTCAGATCACCGAGGGTGGAGATCACCTCGCCGGCCGAGTTCGCCCAGGTGACGCTCGCCACCGTCACGTCCCGGTCGCTGCGGTCCTTCGGGCCGGGGCCCTCGGGCAGCGTCCAGTAGCCGTGCGCGTGCGGGCCCCGGATGCCGGTGGCCGTGCCCGGGAAGTACGTGTCGGTGAGGCCGAGCGGGCGCAGGATGCGCGCGGTGGCCTCCTGGGCGTAGCCGTGCCCGGTCACCTTCTCGATGACCATGCCGAGCAGGGTGTAGTTGACGTTGGAGTAGCCGTACCCGGTACCCGGCGGGAAGTTGGGCGCGTGCGCCACCGAGGAGGCCACCACCTGGGCCGGGGTGATGTGCCGGGTCAGGCCGCCCTGGTCGAGCCAGTTCCGGACGACCGCCGGGTCCGTCCAGTCGGGGAACACCCCGCCCTTCTCGTTGGTGGGGTCCCAGAGTCCGGAGCGGTGGCTCAGGAGGTGGCGGACGGTGATGTGGTCGCCGTTCGGGACCAGTCCGGGCAGGTACCGCTCGACCGGGTCGTCCAGGCCGATCCGCCCTTCCCCGACCAGTTGGAGCACCGTGGTGGAGACGAACACCTTGGTGACGCTGCCGACCCGGAACCGCCCGTCGGCGCGGACCGGTGCGCCGGTGGCCAGGTCGGAGACGCCGGACGCCCCGCGCCAGACCCCGTTCCCGTCCCTGACCTCGGCGATCGCCCCGACCGCGCCGGCACCGGTCACCGCCCGCAGGGCCGCCGCCCTCGGGTCGCCGGAGCCCGGCCGCGCGTCGGCGGCCCCGGCCGCACCCGCGGAGACCACC
Source organism: Kitasatospora sp. NPDC057512 (assembly GCF_042802135.1). Taxonomy (NCBI): domain Bacteria; kingdom Bacillati; phylum Actinomycetota; class Actinomycetes; order Kitasatosporales; family Streptomycetaceae; genus Kitasatospora; species Kitasatospora sp. NPDC057512. Next base: position 10,795 of record NZ_JBHVET010000190.1, on the reverse strand, counting down.
GGCCCGGCCAGGGCCAGACAGACCGCCCCCACCAGCGCGGAAACAAACGTACGACGTGCCATGCGACCCCACCTTCGCAGTCGGCGAGCAGCTCCTCGCCTCCGTCGCCCAGCCTCGCCGCACCGTTGACGGCCCGTCATCCCCCGCCAGGAGGAGTCGGTCGTACACCCGACAACGGAGAGCCTCCGCCGGAAGGCGGAGATCCGTGCCGGGCGCTACGACCGCGCGCAACTACCGGGCCGGGGCCGGGCGGACGGGGTGCTTGCTCAGGATGGACACCCGGTTGAAGGCGTTGATGGCGATCGACACCCAGACCGCCGCGGAGATCTCCTCGTCGCTCAGCACCTCGCGCGCCACGCCGTACGCGGCCTCCTGGAGCGCCGCGTCCGCCGGGGCGGTGGTCGCCTCGGCCAGGCCGAGCGCGGCGCGCTCGCGGTCGCTGAACACCTCGGTGTCCCGCCAGGCCGCGAGCACGCCCAGGCGCTGGGCGGTCTCGCCCTCGCGGATCGCGGCCCTGGTGTGCACGTGCAGGCAGTAGGCGCAGCCGTTGATCTGCGACACCCGGAGGTTCACCAGCTCGATCAGACGGCGGTCCAGTCCGGCCCCGGCCGCGACCTCGCGCGCCGCCTCGGCGGCGGCCAGGAACGCCTTGTACGCCTGGGGGCTCTGCTTGTCGATGAACACCCGCCGGTCCGTCGGGACCTCCGTCACGTCACTCACCTGGACTCCTTAAGCTGATCGGGCTGTCGTCCGCCACTCTGCCATGGCATGATAGTTGAATATAGAACTAATTGCACCTGGGAGGGACCCCCGTGAGCACCGCTGAGACCGACCGCGCCGCCACCCCCACCGCCGACCCGCGGGTGGAGGTCCTGCCCGCCCGGGACGTGCCGCTCGGCGGCCCGCGCGCGATGACCGTACGCCGCACCCTGCCCCAGCGCTCCCGCAGCACGATCGGCGCCTGGTGCTTCGTCGACCACTACGGTCCCGACGACGTCGCGAGCACCGGCGGCATGGACGTCGCCCCGCACCCGCACACCGGCCTGCAGACCGTGAGCTGGCTGTTCACCGGCGAGATCGAGCACCGGGACAGCCTCGGCGTCCACGCGTACGTCCGGCCCGGCGAGGTCAACCTGATGACCTCCGGCCGCGGCATCGCCCACTCCGAGGTCTCCACCCCGGCCACCACCGTCCTGCACGGCGTCCAGCTGTGGGTCGCCCTGCCCGAGGAGCACCGGCACACCGGGCGCGACTTCCACCACCACGTGCCCGCCCCCGTCGCCCTGGACGGCGGCGAGGCCCGGGTCTTCCTCGGCACCCTCGCCGGCGACACCTCCCCCGTCCCCACCTTCACCCCGCTGCTCGGCGCCGAGCTGACCCTGCGCCCCCGGGCCACCGTCACCCTCGACGTCGACCCCGCCTTCGAGCACGGCCTGCTGGTCGACAGCGGAGACGTCCGCCTCCTCGACACCCCGCTGCGCCCCGCCGAACTCGGCTACGCCGCCCCCGGCCGCAGCACCCTCACCCTCACCAACACCGGCGACACCGACGCCCGGCTGGTCCTGCTCGGCGGCACGCCCTTCGAGGAGCAGATCGTCATGTGGTGGAACTTCATCGGGCGGTCCCACGAGGACATCGTCCAGGCCCGCGACGAGTGGCAGGCCGCCTCCGACCGCTTCGGCGCCGTCCAGGGCTACCCGGGCGACCGCCTCCCCGCCCCCGAACTCCCCGGCCTCCCCCTCAAGCCCCGCGGGAACGCCCGCTGACCTGCGCGTTTGCCAATCGGGGGTGCGACGGCCGGGTCCGCCACACCCCCGAGGCATGACACCGCTCGACCATCCGCGACAGCGCTTGACAGGACCAATGCTGACTCAATGCCGAGTTTGCCGATGGCCCGTCAGAACCGATCGGGGCACTCACCGCACCCGGAACGTCATCGTCGGGCGCCGCCGCGAGAACCGGCGGATGCCCGGCACGGCCCCCTCGTCGGCTGCCGAAGGACGGTCACCACCGGAGCGGCGCGGGCCGGAGAAGGCCTCCACCATGCCGTCCGTTGCCCTCGCTGACGATCTTGCTTCAAGCCAGTTGTTAGCCCCGGGCCCTGCGGGACATTCCCAGCCCCCCGCTGTCCCCAAGAGCCCGCCGACCCGCCCCCGACCCGGCGCCAGGGTGACCTCACGGCGGACACCCCGACGACAGCAGCACCCTCAGTCGAGGCGCTGGATGCCCTTCGACGGGTCCTCTGGGTGGAAGGTCTTGGACGGGCACTTCTTGTGCGCCATCGCCTGGCACCAGTGACAGGACGCGCACCCGACGCTCAGCAGCACCAGCACCAGCACCCCAGTCGCTCGGCCTCCACGAAGGCATCCGGCCTTCAGGGCCACCAGCCGACGGGGTTGTCGGCGGGCTGCAGCAGGTTCGGGAGGTGACATCAGCCAGGCGGTTCACCACGTGGGCAGCGTGGCAGCACCGACCGCAGGAACCGCAGAACCAAAACCGACTGGTGGGGTCAGTGCCAGCCGGTCGATCTGCGCGGTCTCGCCGCACGTGCCGCGGATGCAAGGTCGAACGGCACAGCATCCTCATCACTCCCCTTATTGTGCAAGTGACAGTAACTGGAGTACCGTGCAGGACATGCAAGATGACGCATGGTCACCACCCGCCGTGCTGCTGACGGTCGATCTCGTGATCCTGACACTGCGGGAGAACCGCCTGCACGTGCTCCTGGTGGAACGAGGCGGAGATCCCTTCCGGGGCATGCTCGCCCTACCCGGAGGATTCCTGAACCACGACGGCGAGGAGATCCTGGATGCCGCCCACCGTGAACTGAGCGAGGAAACGGCTCTGGCCACTGGCCGGGTGCACCTTGAACAGCTGGCCGTGTACGGGGACTCGGGCCGCGATCCGCGGGGGCGAGTCGTCTCCGTGGCTCACCTGGCGATCGCGCCGGGGCTGCCCGACCCGGTCGCGGGGACGGATGCCACCGACGCCGCGTGGGTTCCCGCAGAAGCCGTCCTGTCCGGCGAGGTGGAGCTCGCCTTCGACCACCGCCGAATCGCCACGGACGGGATCGAACACGCGCGCACCAAGCTCGAGTTCTCGGCGCTGGCCACCGCGTTCTGCAGGGAGAACTTCACCATCGCAGAGCTCCAGCAGGTCTACGAGGCCGTCTGGGGCACCGAGCTCGACACCCGCAACTTCTACCGGAAGGTCCAAGCCGCGAAGGGATTCATCGTCCCCGCCGGCACGGATCGCAGAACCACGGGAGGACGGCCCGCCCGGCTGTACCGGGCCGGCCCGAAGACCGTGCTGTTCCCACCGCTGATACGGCCCGCGCCATCCGCGACGGACGAGAACACGAGAGGGGAAGAGGAATAGATGTCGAATGGCCCGGTGGTGGTTCTCACTGCCCTCAATCTTGAGTACCAGGCCGTACGCCAGAAACTGGCGGGCCCGCAGGTGCATCGCCATGAGCGTGGCACCCGGTTCGAAGTGGGAACCGTGCAGGGCACGTCGTGCCGTGTCGCGCTCGGCCTGACGAGCAAGGGGAACCACTCCGCCGCAGTGATCGCCGAACGCGCGATCCAGGAGTTCTCGCCGGTGGCCGTGCTGTTCGTCGGGGTCGCCGGCGCACTGTGGGACACCACCAGGCTGGGCGACGTGGTGATGGCGTCGCACGTGTACGCGTACCACGGCGGGACCAGCGAGGACGACGGGCTCAAAGCCCGCCCCCGGGTGTGGGAAGCACCGCACGGCATCAGCCAGCTCGCCTCGCACCTGGCCCGTCTGAACGACTGGGCGGACCCCGCGCCCGGTCACGAGGACGCACCGCAGGTCCGCTTCGGGGCGGTCGCCGCCGGCGAGGTCGTCCAGAACTCGAGGATCTCGGCCGAGGCGAAGTGGATCCGGCAGCACTACAACGACGCACTCGCCATCGAGATGGAGGCGGCCGGTGTGGCACAGGCCGGCCATCTCAACGGGGCACCGGTGGCCATCATCCGGGGGATCAGCGACCGGGCGGACGGCACGAAGAACAGTGCGGAGGACCGCAACTGGCAGCCGCGGGCCGCGGCGAACGCGGCGGCGTTCGCCACCCGCCTGGCGGTGGAACTGGTGGGGGAACTGGAGGAGGACGCGATGCCCCGGGACGACAGGCTCCGTGCGGCCGACAGGCTCGACCGACACGTCGGCAACACCGCCCACAACAGCACCGTCGGCATCATGGCCGGCTCGGTCACGGGCAGCAGCGTCCACATGAACGCGGTCCCGAAGGCATCCGGACCGACGGACCTGGTCGCGGAACTGAGCAACTTCCGTGAGCAGTTGGGGCGCCACCGCGTCGAGGGCGCCCTCGACGAGGACACCTACCGGGAGGCCCTGGCCGATCTGGACTCCGCCCTCCGGTCGGCTGGGGGAAACACCCCCGAATCGTCGAAGCGGACGGCCATGACACTCAAGAGGCTGCGCGGGCTGGTGGCGGAGTGCCCGGCGCTGGTGGCCCGGCTGGCCCCTCTGGTCGCCACCGCCGGTGACCTGTCATGAACCAGGGCAACGATGCCGCGTACAGCTCGGCCGCGTACGACTCCACGGTCGGAATCCAGGCCGGGACCGTACACAACTCCAACGTCTACTTCGTCCACCCGGACGCCTCACCGCAGGAGAAGTACCGGCTGGGCGTACGGTTCCTGGAGGACGGCGTCCCCAGCCGCGCCCGCGAAATGATCACCGATGCGATCGCCCACAGGTACGACGGCGCGGAGGTACGTTTCCACTGGGTGCTCGCCGTACTCAGCGGACGCACCTACCAGGACCTCACCGCTGAAGACGTCCACCGGCTGCATCACGCCTCCGGGCTCGTACGGATCTACGCCGAGGGCGAGTGGAAGGAAGCCCTGCGTGTCACTTTCGACCTGCTGGCGGTGCTCAGCGCCGCGAGCGGCGAGACCGGAGCCGTGCTGAAGCACCTGCATGACCTGCCGCTCCGCCAGCGCGACGCGATCCTCCGCCACCTCGACCTCATGCTCACCGGAGGGCTGAAGGACGACCTGTGGGCGGAGACCTGCGAACGGGCCGGGGCGGAACGCTTCGGCAACGACCGGGTCCGGCGGGTCTGGGCCTACTTCGCGCCCGCCCCCATCGGGGCGCGGGCCGTTCCGCCCCGCCCGAGCACCGCTGCCGCCGCCCGGGCGGCCCTCCCAGTGCGGGCCGCTCTGTTCGCCTTCAGCAGCGCGCTCCTCGGGGCCCTGGCACTGATCGCGAACCCGGTCTGGGCTGCCGCCGAGTTACTGGTGGCGCTCGGCGCGGGTCTGACCGCGGCCCGCTTCGGCCTCCGGTGGTGGGGGCGGGAACTCCGGTCGGACCTCACGGCCGTGGCCCGCGTCCCCCACCCGCGAGATCCCGCACCCACCGAAGGCAGGTTCACCAACAGCGTCCGTCATTCGTTCGATCACTACTTCAGCGTTCGCACGCCCTACGGGTTCACCCCGGAGGCCTGGCTCGCCCACACCGTTCAGATCCGCGGCAGCCTCGCCGCCGAGATCGCGGACCTCTACCGGGAGAGCCGGATCGGTGTGGAGCGGGTCACCTGGTTGATCCGCTACCTCGCCGAGGACGCCCGGAACCGCCACAACAACGGCACCCTGTTCGATCGTCACCGCCAGGACCCGACTCCGGCCGGGACGAAGGCCCTGACCGTGGTGGCCCTCGCCGTTCTCGGTGCCTCGGCTCTGGCCGCATCCGGCACGGCGATCTCGGGTGCCGCCTCGCCGCGACCGCTGTGGGCCTTCCTGGCCGTGCTCGGTGCGGCCTGGTCCGGGCACGCGGCAGCTTCCCGGTGGCTGGAGATCCGACGTGAAGAGCACCGACTGGCCCGGGAGACCCAGGAGTACCACGAACAGCTGACCGCACGACAGATCGCCCACCAGCGCTGGAAGGAATTCCTGGACGTCATGCGCCCCACCGAGCTGGAAATGGAGACCTGGCTCACCTGCGACAAGACTTCGTTCGTCGATGAGGCGCTCCGGTACCACCGGCTCACCTGGCGTGACCTGATCACCCACACGATCCTGGTGGCCCCGGCTCCTTCCTCCAAACGGGGCCGGGTCCGGGGCGGCCACTGGCGGTACTCGCACTACGTCTTCCGTCTGTTCCTGTTCACCCAGGACGGCGTCCGCGAGGTCAGCTCCGAGTTCACCTTCTCCGATGCGACGCGCAAGAACGAGCAGCGGAGCAACTACCGGTTCGACGCGCTGTCCTACGTGCAGGTGACGGAGAACGCCGACATCGGCTACGACCTGGAGCTCGTCCTCACCAACGGTCCGGCCAGGAAGATCCGTGTCAAGGACACCGACGCCCACCAACTGGCGCCGGACGAGAACGCTCAGGAGATCTCCGAGATCAACCTCAGTGCGGCCGGCTCCACCCACGCCTTCCGCATCCTGGAGGGGGTAGCGGCGGACGGAAAGGGCTGGATCGAACGGCACAGTCCCGACAACCTGACGCCCTTCCAAATCGTCGGCTGATCCCCAAATCGAGCTTGGGAGTTCCCGTGACCTCCACAGACGACGTCACCGAGAGCAAGATCCTGCTGGCCGAGTACGACTGCCTCAAGGAGGAGCAGAAGACCCGCATCGGGTTCCGCGACAACCTGCTCTACTTCACGCTCGCCGCGGCCACCGCAGTCGTGGCGGTCACCGTCCAGAGCGGACAGTCCCGACTGCTGCTCTTCGTCCCCGCGATCTGCCTGATCCTGGGCTGGACCTACCTCGTCAACGACGAGAAGATCTCGGCGATCGGCTGCTACGTCCGCGACCGGCTGGGACCGCGCCTGGGGGAACTCTCATCCGCCGACAGCATGGTGTTCAACTGGGAGGTCTACCACCGCAACGTCACGGGCCGCACTATGCGCAAACGGCTTCAGACCGCAGTGGACCTGTTCACCTACCTGGTCCTGCCCATGGTCTGCACGACCGCTTTCTGGCGCTCCCACGCCCAGCCCCTGCTCGTGCTCGCTTCGCTCGTGCAGACGCTCGCCCTGACCGTACTGGGTTGGCAGTTCCTGCGTCGCACGGAGCAGTAGTACGGCCCCGCCGGACCCGCTCCACACACACGTACGGCGCCTCCGGTACGTGGAAGCGCGGGCAGGACTCCGCTCTATGGCCAGCAGGCGTCCGGCTCAGCCCGGGACAATTCGTCGAGGTCGAGGGTGCAGGTGCGTCCGTCGGGCAGCTCGCTGGGCCGCTTGCCCGAGCAACGTGCTCCACTCGCGCGGGATCACTGCTGGCCGGTCAGGTACAGGCACAGGGCGAAGGCACAGCGGATTCGGGTTGCGAGCGCTGATGGTCGCGATGGTCGAAGTGCCGACGACCGACCGGAGCCCGGTGGCGTCTGTCACCGGGCTCCGGCATCGGTCCCTACCCTGGCGTGGCCTTGTTGTCGTGCCCGGAGAAAGCTGGAGCTCAAGCGTCCGGTCAGCTACAACGGATACCGCGCGATCCTGGCCGTCATCGAGGCGTCGGAGGAAGGGCTCCGGGCCAAAGACGTCTGCCAGGCGATCGGCCTCGCGCCCGGGCCACGGCATATCGAAGGCACCCGACCCAGGCTGAAACGCCTGGTCAGCCGCGGCATCCTCACCGAACCCGAGCCCGGCCTGTTCACCCTCACCAACCCGACGCCGGCCGCCCTGACCTGAACTCCGGCGAAGCCTCGCGGAACACCCTCTCAGGCCGATGCCGGCTCAATGCCGACTTTGCTGATGACCCAGAGGTGTGGTCAGCCGATGCCGACGGTCGGGTCGGCGCCGGTGGTTAGGCCGGCGGAAGTGGGCGCGCACCCGGATTTCGAGCCCGACCGCCCCGCGTCGCTGCCCCGACCGCCCTGCCCCTTGGAGGGCGGGGCGTCGGCGCTCGCGCAGGCGTGGCAAGCCCGGGGACTTGCATTCGCCGTTTTGATGCATACGCTGGTATTTGCAATGACACTGACTTTGCGCTCCGATGTACGCGAGAGGAGGCCGACCCGATGGTCGCCACGGACCCCGGGCTCACCGCCCTCGCCAGCGGCTGGGCCGCGCTGTCCGTCCTGCAGGGCAGGATCGAGGCGCACCTCGAACGCGCCCTGCTGGCTCGGCACGGCCTGAGCGTACGGGAGTTCTCCCTGCTCGACGTGCTCAGCCGCCAGCACGACGGACTCGGCGGGCACCTGCAGATGAACCAGGTCGCCGACGCGCTCGTCCTCAGTCCGAGCGCCACGACCCGCCTGGTCACCAGGCTGGAGGACCGCGGCCTGCTGGCCCGCTTCCTGTGCCCGGCGGACCGCCGCGGCATCTACACCAACGTCAGTGAGGCCGGTCTGGAGCTGCTGGAGCAGGCCCGTTCGACCAACGACGCCGCGCTGCGGGAGGCGCTCGACGAGGCCGCCCGCAACCCCGAACTGGCCTCGCTGGTCACCGCGGTCGAGGCCGTGGACGCCGCGCGACGCGGGTAGGGCCGGGCCGGCCGGGCCGATCGCTCGACGCGGGGCGGGCGGCCGCCCCGGCAGTCGGACGAGCGAGTCAGCCGCGCCGGCAGCAGACGGCGCGTTCGAGGCGGTACCCCTCGCCGAGGGAACCCGGCGCGTCTGCGGAACCGATCCACGACTCCCGGTCCGCCGGCGCCCTACTCACCCCCTCCATACGTCGAGCAACATCCGCGACACCTCGCTACCGCACAAGGCCGCGCTCAACGCACCCGCGACCACGCCCCACAGCCGCGGCCGGACCGGATGCCCGGCCGCGAGTCGGCCTTCGGGTGACACCACGGGCCGGGCACCCCGTCGGCCCCGTGGAAGCACGACGCACGGCGACCCCGACAGGTCCCGCTCGACGACACCCGGAACCGCTCCGGTCGGGCCCAAAGGGCGGCCCCGGAGGCATCCCGACCGGGGCCTTCGACTTGCGCGCTCCTGCCGACGGCACTGAGCTTGGCGGGGGACCTCGCCACGCCACCGACGAGCCGCGAAGGCCGTCCGGGCAGGGCCGCCTGACATGTGGCGCGGCAGACACTTGCATTACCCCGCGCATGCAACTATTGTTTTCACATGTAAGGCGCTTCTGCATCCATCTGATGCAGGGTGCCTCTCCCCCGGCCCTGCGGAACGCCGCCGCGCACCCTCGCGCGACCCCGCTCGCAGCGCCGCCGCCCCTCGCAGGCGCCCGTCCACTCGCGCCTCGCCCCCGCCCGGAGCACCGTCAGGCCCCGGCAGCACTGATCGAAAAGGCATCATCATGTCCCTGAAGAGCATCCTTCCCGGCAAGCTCGGCTTCGGCACCGCCCCCCTCGGCAACATGTTCCGCGCGATCCCCGACGCCGAGGCCGCGGCCACCGTCGAGGCCGCCTGGCAGCAGGGCGTCCGCTACTACGACACCGCCCCGTTCTACGGCGCCGGCCTCTCCGAGACCCGCCTCGGCGAGGTGCTGTCCACCAAGCCGCGCGACGAGTATGTCCTGTCCACCAAGGTCGGCCGCGTCATCCTCGACGAGGTGGAGGAGGGCGCCCGCGACCTCGGCGAGAAGGGCGGCATCTTCGAGCACGGCAACCCCAACAAGGTCCTCCACGTCTGGACCGCGGAGGCCACCGAGCGCTCCATCGAGGACAGCCTCAAGCGCCTGGGCACCGACCGCCTGGACATCGTCTGGGTCCACGACATCGCCCAGGACTTCCACGGCGACCAGTGGCTGAGCAAGTTCGAGGAGGCCCGCACCGGCGCCTTCCGCGTCCTGTCCCGCCTGCGCGACGAGGGCGTCATCAAGGCCTGGGGCCTGGGCGTCAACAAGACCGAGCCGATCGAGCTCACCCTGGCCCTGGACGAGCCGCAGCCCGACGGCTTCCTCCTCGCCGGCCGCTACACCCTCCTTGACCACGACCACGCCCTCCAGCGCCTGCTGCCGATGGCGCAGGAGCAGAACGTCGACATGGTCGTCGGCGGCCCCTACAGCTCCGGCGTCCTGGCCGGCGGCGCCCACTTCGAGTACCAGCCCGCCCCGCGGCACATCCTGGACAAGGTCGCCCGTCTGAAGGACCTGACCGCCAAGCACGGCGTCTCCATCAAGGCCGCCGCCCTGCAGTTCTCCCTCGCCCACCCGGTCACCGCCGCCGTCATCCCCGGCGCCACCAAGCCCAGCCGCATCGCCGAGGACGTCGCCGCCCTCAACGAGACCGTCCCGGCCGCATTCTGGCAGGAGCTGCGCGCCTCCGGCCTGGTCAGCCCGGCCGCCCCGCTGCCCACCGGCGCCTGATCACCCCCTGCACCCCCACACCCCACCCACCGCAGTGCACAGGAGAAACAACCATGGCCTCCACCTCCGTCAGCCGCATCGTCCCCGGTAGCCCCGAGCAGGTCTGGGCCCTCATCGGCGGCTTCGACGCCCTGCCCGACTGGCTGCCCTACATCCCCGAGAGCGTCGCCGTCGAGGGCGGCCGGGTACGTCAGCTGAAGAACCCCGAGGGCGAGGTGATCGTCGAGCGCCTCGTGGACTTCAACGAGACCGAGCGGCAGTACAGCTACGCCATCCTCCAGGCCCCGTTCCCGGTCGACGGCTACGTCTCCACCATCCGCGTCCACGCCGTCCCCGGCCGCGACGACCTCGCCGAGGTCCAGTGGTCCGGCCGCTTCAACCCCGTCAACGCCACCGAGCAGGAGGTCGTCGACCTGTTCACCGGCATCTACGCCGACGGCCTCGACGCCCTGGCCCGCACCCTCGCGGGCTGACCGGGGCACCGCGCACCGGCGGCGCGGCGGTCCGGACACCCGATCCCCCAGG
>NZ_JBHVET010000189.1:0-12086 GCF_042802135.1 Kitasatospora sp. NPDC057512 | reverse complement strand
GCACCAGGCGATCCTGGCCCTGCGGTCGGGCGAGTGCTCGATGGCGTTGGCCGGCGGTGTGACGGTGATCGCCGACCCGGCCGAGTTCGTCGGCTTCTCGCGCCTGCGGGCGCTCGCCTCCGACGGCCGCTGCAAGGCCTTCGGCGAGGGCGCGGACGGCATGGGCATCGGCGAAGGCGCGGGCATGCTCGTGCTGGAGCGCCTGTCGGACGCCCGCCGCAACGGCCACCAGGTGCTCGGCGTGCTCCGGGGGAGCGCCGTCAACCAGGACGGCGCCTCCAACGGCCTCTCCGCGCCGAACGGCCCGGCCCAGCGACGGGTGATCCGTGCGGCGTTGGCCAACGCCCAGCTGTCGGCGGCGGACGTGGACGTGGTCGAGGCGCACGGGACCGGTACGGAGCTGGGTGACCCGATCGAGGCGGGCGCGCTGCTGGCGACGTACGGCCAGGAGCGTTACGGGGACCGGCCGTTGTGGCTGGGTTCGGTGAAGTCCAACATCGGGCACGCGCAGCAGGCTGCGGGTGTGGCCGGTGTGATCAAGATGGTGCTGGCGCTGCGGGCCGGGGTGCTGCCGAAGACCCTGCACGCGGACGAGCCTTCTTCGCATGTGGACTGGGAGACGGGGAACGTCCGTCTGCTCCAGGACGCGGTGGAGTGGCCGGCGGGCGAGCGGCCGCGCCGCGCGGGTGTGTCGGCCTTCGGGATCAGCGGCACCAACGTCCACCTGATCGTGGAGGAGGCCCCGGCGGCCGTCGAGGCGGCAGTCGAGGCGGCGGGCGAGGGGGACCCGGTGCTCACCGGGGCGGCAGGTGTGGCCTGGCCGGTCTCCGGTCGCAGCGCGACCGCGCTGGCGGGTCAGGCGGGTCGGCTGCGCGAGTACGCGGTGGCGCGCCCGGAGTTGGCGGTCGGTGATGTGGCGTGGTCGCTGGCGACGACGCGTTCGGTGTTCGAGCAGCGCGCGGTGGTGCTGGGCAACGAGCGGGGCGAGTTGGCGGCAGGTCTGGCGGCGGTGGCCACGGGGCAGCCGGCGGCGGGTGTGGTGACCGGGTCGGTGGCTGCTGCCGGGGTGGGGCGGACGGTGTTCGTCTTCCCGGGGCAGGGCAGCCAGTGGGTCGGGATGGGCCGTGAGTTGGCCGAGTCTTCCCCGGTGTTCGCCGCGCGGCTGGCCGAGTGTGCCGAGGCTCTGAAGCCTTACGTGGACTGGCAGTTGGACGATGTTCTGGCGGGCCTTCATGGTTTCGAGGCCGCCGATGTGGTGCAGCCGGCGCTGTGGGCCGTGATGGTCTCGCTCGCGGCGGTGTGGGAGGCGGCCGGTGTCGCTCCCGACGCGGTGGTGGGTCACTCGCAGGGTGAGATCGCCGCTGCCGCCGTCGCGGGGATTCTCTCCCTCGACGATGCGGCGAAGGTCGTCGTTCTGCGGAGCAAGTCGCTGAAGGTGCTGGCCGGTCGGGGCGGGATGCTGTCGATCGCGGAGCCGGTGGCGGGTGTCCGGGCGCGGATCGCTTCGTACGGTTCCCGGTTGTCGGTCGCGGCGGTGAACGGTCCGTCGGCGACGGTCGTCTCCGGTGACGCGGACGCGCTGCGCGAACTCGCCGAGGCGTGTGGGGATTCGCCGCGTGCCCGGATGATTCCGGTGGACTACGCCTCGCACAGCGCCCACGTGGACGAGCTGCGGGAGGAGATCCTCTCGGTTCTCCAGGGCATCGCGCCGACTGAGGCCCGGATCCCCATGGTGTCCGCGCTGACGGGCGCGTGGCTGTTGGGCCCGGAGCTGGACCCGGCCTACTGGTACGCAAGCCTGCGGGAGACCGTCGAGTTCGACCGCGCCGTGCGCATCCTCGGCGATGCGGGCCACGGTGTGTTCCTGGAGGTGTCCCCGCATCCGGTGCTGACCCCGGCGATCGGTGAGAGCCTGGAGGAGCGTTCCCCGGTCGTCGTGGGCACGCTGCGACGCGACGAGGGCGGCACCCAGCGCCTGCTGACCTCGCTCGCCGAGGCCTACGTCCAGGGCGCCCCTGTCGACTGGGCGTCGGTGACGGCCGGCGGTACGACCGTCGCGCTGCCGACCTATGCCTTCCAGCACCGCCACTACTGGCCCACACTGGACGGCCGCCGTTCCGAAGCGGGCGAGGCCACCGGTGCGGAGGCGGGTTTCTGGACCGCTGTGGAGAGTGGTGATGTCACGGCGCTCGCCGATCTGCTCGGGGTGGACCCGGCGGATGCCGCTCTGGGTGCGCTGACCGACTGGCGGCGCCGTGAGCGGGCCGGGTCGGCGGTCGCCGATTGGCGGTACCGGGTGTCGTGGGCGCCGGTGAGCGAGTCCGGTGGGGTGCTGACCGGGACGTGGCTGCTGGTGGGGGAGTCCCCGGATGCCGCTGCGGTCGCGGAGGCACTGGAGCACCACGGGGCAACCGTGGTCCGCTCGGCTTCGCAGGGCATCGCCGATGCGGTGGCCGCGTGCTCCGACCTGCGGGGTGTGGTGTCGCTGTTGGCGCTGGACGAGTCGCCGCAGGAGGCGTTCCCGTGGGTGTCGCGTGGTGGTGCTGACACGCTCGCGTTGGTTCAGGAGCTTGGCCGGCTCGGTGTGTCCGCTCCTCTGTGGGTGGTGACGCGGGGCGCGGTGCGGGCGGTCGCGGGTGATGTGGTGCGGCCGGTGCAGGCGCAGGTGTGGGGTCTGGGGGCGGTGGCGGCGCTGGAGTTGGCTGGCCGCTGGGGCGGTTTGATCGACCTCCCTGCGGTGGTGGACGCCCGCGTCGGCGCGCGGCTTGTGTCGGTTCTCGCGGGTGTCGAGGATCAGGTGGCGGTGCGTGCGGGCGGGGTGGTGGCGCGGCGGTTGACGCGTGCCGGTCGTCCGGCTGTCCGTGAGGCGTGGTCGCCGCGTGGTTCGGTGCTGGTGACGGGTGGCACGAGCGGCGTGGGTGCGATCACGGCCCAGTGGGTGGCGGATCGTGGTGCGTCGCGGGTGGTGCTGACGTCCCGTTCGGGCGCGGGTGCCGCCGGTGTGGCGGAGTTGGCGGCCTCGATCGCGGCTCGCGGTTCGGCGGTCGAGGTGGTGGCGTGTGACGTCGCCGACCGGGCTTCCGTGGCGGAACTCCTGGACCGTATCGATGCGACCGGTCCGGTGCTGTCGTCGGTGGTCCACTCGGCCGGGACGGGCGGGAGGACGCCGGTGGAGCAGCTGTCGGTGGCCGAGCTGTCGCGGCTGCTGTCGGCGAAGGTCGGCGGCGCCACGGTGCTCGACGAGTTGACGGCTGGTCGGGATCTCGACGCGTTCGTGCTGTTCTCGTCGGGTGCGGGTGTGTGGGGCAGCGGCGCTCTGGGTGGTTACGCTGCGGCGAACGCGCACCTGGACGCCTTGGTGGAGGACCGCCGCTCCCGCGGCCTGGTGGCCAGCTCCATCGCGTGGGGCCTGTGGGCCGGCGTCGGCATGGCCGCGAGCTCGGGTGGCGACCGGTTGCGCGAGTTCGGCATGGAGGGCATCGACGGGCGTCGGGGCATGCTGGCGCTGGGCCAGGTCCTGGACGCCGGTGAGGGCGCGATGGTGGTGGCCGGCTTCGACTGGCCGCAGTTCGTGCCGACCTATACCCTCTACCGGGCCAGCCGTCTGCTGGCGGACCTTCCCGAGGTCCGCGCGGTCCTGGCGGCTGAGGCCGCCGTCGAGTCCACCACCGAGGAAGTCGGCGCGTGGGCAAGCCGGTTGGCGGGGATGCCGGTCGCGGAGCAGCGCCAGGTCCTGACCGACCTCGTGCGCGGTCACGCGGCCGCCGTCCTCGGCCACGACTCGGCGGACGACGTGCTGCCGCAGCGGGCCTTCAAGGAGCTGGGCTTCGACTCCGTCGGCGCGGTCGAGCTACGGAACCGCCTCTCCAAGGAGGTCGGTGTCAAGCTGGCCTCCACGATGGTCTTCGACCACCCCAACGCCACCGCCCTCGCGGACTACCTGCGGGGCGAACTCCTCGGCGCCGCTGGGAAGTCGGCCCAGGCCGACGGCGCCGTCCAGGTTGTGGCGGCGGCGGCCGGCGAGCCGATCGCGATCGTCGGCATGGGGTGCCGGTACCCGGGTGGGGTGATGGGCCCCGACCAGTTCTGGGACCTGCTCGTCGCGGAGACCGACACGATCAGTGGCTTCCCGACCGACCGTGGCTGGGACGCCGTCGAGGCGGGGTTCGGCCAGCGGCAGGCGTACCGCCGAGAGGGCGGATTCATCTACGACGTGGCCGACTTCGACGCGGGGTTCTTCGGGATCAGCCCGCGCGAGGCGCTGGCGATGGACCCGCAGCAGCGGCTGCTGCTGGAGACCTCGTGGGAGGCCATCGAGCGTGCGGGGATCGACCCGCGGTCGCTGCACGGCTCGGCGACCGGCGTCTTCGTCGGTGCCAGCCACGCCGGTTACGACGCGAGCCTGCCGGCCGACGACCGGAGCCTGGACGGCTACCGGCTGATCGGTACGGTGTCGGCGGTGGCGTCGGGCCGGATCTCGTACTGCCTGGGCCTGACCGGCCCCGCGGTGACGATGGACACGGCCTGCTCGTCCTCCCTGGTGGCGATGCATCAGGCGATGCTCGCCCTGCGATCGGGTGAGTGCTCGATGGCGCTGGCCGGCGGTGTCGCGGTGATGGTCTCGCCCGGCGCGTTCATGGAGTTCGGCAGCCAGGGCGGTATGGCCTCCAGCGGCCGGTCGAAGGCGTTCTCGGACGAGGCCGACGGGATCGGCTGGGGTGAGGGCGCGGGCATGGTGCTGCTGGAACGTCTCTCGGACGCCCGGCGCAACGGGCACCAGGTGCTGGCGGTGATCCGTGGCAGCGCGGCGAACCAGGACGGTGCGTCGAACGGTCTGGCGGCGCCGAACGGCCCCTCGCAGCGGCGGGTGATCCGTGCGGCGCTGGCCAACGCCCAGTTGTCGCCCTCCGACGTCGACGCGGTGGAGGCCCACGGCACCGGCACCTCGCTCGGTGACCCGATCGAGGCGGGTGCGCTGCTGGCGACGTACGGCCAGGAGCGGTTCGAGGACCGGCCGTTGTGGCTGGGTTCGGTGAAGTCCAACATCGGACACACCCAGTGCGCGGCCGGCGTCACCGGTGTGATCAAGATGGTGATGGCGCTGCGGCACGGCATGCTGCCGAAGACCCTGCACGCGGAGCAGCCGTCGACCCACGTGGACTGGGAGACGGGCAACGTCCGTCTGCTCCAGGACGCGGTGGAGTGGCCGGCGGGCGAGCGGCCGCGCCGGGCGGGCGTGTCGGCCTTCGGCGTGAGCGGCACCAACGTCCACCTCATCCTGGAGGAGGCGCCCGACGCCGAACCCGAGGAGCGGGAGGCCCAGGTGCTTCCGGTGCTCGCCGGTGGGACGTCGGCCTGGCCGGTCTCCGGTCAGAGCGCCGCGGCGCTCGCGGGTCAGGCGGGTCGACTGCGTGAACACGTGCTGGCGCGGCCGGAGTTGCCGGTCGGAGATGTGGCCTGGTCGTTGGCGACGACGCGTGCGGCGCTGGAGCACCGGGCCGTCGTGCTCGGTGGCGAGCGGAGTGAGCTCGCTGAGCGCCTCGCGGCGGTGGCGACGAAGCAGCCCGCGTCCGGTGTGGTGACCGGCTCGGTGGCTCCCGGCGGGGTGGGGCGGACGGTGTTCGTCTTCCCCGGTCAGGGCAGCCAGTGGGTCGGCATGGGCTGTGAGTTGGCCGAGTCTTCCCCGGTGTTCGCGGCGCGGCTCGCGGAGTGTGCCGAGGCTCTGAAGCCTTACGTGGACTGGCAGTTGGACGATGTGCTGGCGGGCCTTCATGGCTTTGAGGCCGCTGACGTCGTGCAGCCGGCGCTGTGGGCCGTGATGGTCTCGCTGGCGGCGGTCTGGGAGGCGGCGGGTGTCGCTCCCGATGCGGTGGTGGGGCACTCGCAGGGTGAGATCGCCGCTGCCGCTGTGGCGGGGATTCTCTCCCTGGAGGACGCGGCGAAGGTTGTTGCTCTGCGGAGCAAGTCCCTGAAGGTGCTGGCCGGTCGTGGCGGGATGCTGTCGATCGCGGAGCCGGTGGCGGGTGTCCGGGCTCGGATCGCTTCGTACGGCGCGCGCCTGTCGGTCGCTGCCGTGAACGGTCCGTCGGCGACGGTCGTCTCCGGTGACGCCGACGCACTGCGCGAACTCGCCGAGTCGTGCGGGGATTCGCCGCGTGCTCGGATGATCCCGGTGGACTACGCCTCACACAGCGCCCACGTGGACGAGCTGCGGGAGGAGATCCTGGCCGTTCTCCAGGGCATCACGCCGACCGAGGCCCGTATCCCCATGGTGTCCGCGCTGACCGGTGCGTGGCTGTCGGGCCCGGAGCTGGACCCCGACTACTGGTACGCGTCGCTCCGTGAGACGGTGGAGTTCGACCGCGCCGTGCGCATCCTCGCCGACGCGGGCCACGGCGTGTTCCTGGAGGTGTCCCCGCATCCGGTGCTGACCCCGGCGATCGGTGAGAGCCTGGAGGAGCGCTCCCCGGTCGTGGCGGGCACGCTGCGACGCGACGAGGGCGGCGCGCAGCGTCTGCTGACCTCGCTCGCCGAGGCCTACGTCCAGGGCGCCCCCGTCGACTGGGCTGCGGTGCTCGGCGGCGGTACGACCGTCGCGCTGCCGACCTACGCGTTCCAGCGGCGGCGCTACTGGCCCGAGGCCCCGGCGGTGGAGCGGGCGAAGCTGTCGGTGGACGACTGGCGCTACCGCATCACCTGGCAGCCCTCCACCGCGAGCGGCTCGGCGGTCCTCTCCGGCGCCTGGCTGCTGGTCGGGGACGCGCCGGACGCCGGTGCGGTGGCCGATGCGCTGGCGGCTCGTGGTGCCGAGGTGGTGCGGACGACGCTCGCGGGCCTCGACGCGGCCATCGAAGGCGCGGATGTCCAGGGCGTGGTGTCGCTGCTCGCGCTGGACGAGTCGCCGGACGCCGAGTTCGGCTGGGTCCCGCGCGGTAGCGCGGACACCCTCGACCTGGTGCAGAGGCTGGGCCGGGCCGGGATCACTGCTCCCCTCTGGGTGCTGACCCGTGGCGCGGTGCAGGTTGCCGCCGGCGAGGTGACGACCAGCCCGATCCAGACCCAGGTCTGGGGTCTGGGCCGGGCCGTGGGTCTGGAGCACGCGGACCGCTGGGGTGGTCTGGTCGACCTGCCGCCGGTGGTGGACGTCGAGGCGGCCGCCCGGCTGGCCGGTGTTCTCGCGCACGGCCGGGAGGACCAGGTCGCGGTGCGTCCGTCGGGTGTGTTCCTGCGCCGGCTGGTGCGCGCCGAGGAGCACCGGCCCAAGGCCGGGGCCTGGAGCCCGAAGGGGACGGTCCTGCTGACCGGCGGTACGGGTTCGATCGGCGTCTGTGTCGGCCCGTGGCTGGCCGAGCACGGCACGCCGAGGGTTGTTCTGACCTCCCGTTCCGGCCCGGCGGCGCCCGGCGTGGCGGCGCTCGCCGCCACCGTCGCGGTTGCGGGCACCGCCGTCGAGGTCGTGTCGTGCGACCTGACGGAGCGTGCGCAGGTCACGGCGATGGTCGCGTGGATCGAGGACTCCGGCCCCGGCCTGTCCACCGTCCTGCACTCGGCGAACACGCCGTACCTGGCCCGACTGGAGGACACCAGCCGGGAGGGCCTGGCGGCGGCACTGGGCGCGAAGGCGGCGGGCGCCGTCCACCTGGACGAGGCGACGGCGCACCTGGGCATCGACGAGTTCGTGATGTTCTCCTCGATCTCGGCGACCTGGGGCAGCAACGACCACGGCGCCTACGCGGCCGGCAACTCCTTCCTGGACGGGCTCGCCGAGGACCGCCGAGGCCGTGGCCTGCCGGGCACCTCGATCGCCTGGGGCGTCTGGAACACCCGCGACTGGAACGCGGTCGACGCGGCGATGGACCAGGCTCCCGGCCGGGTGACCCCGCACCGGCTGCTGCGGCAGGGCATGAACTTCCTGGACACCGACCGGGCGCTGACGGCGCTCGGCGAGATCCTCGCCGACGACGAGACCTTCATCGCCCTCGCGGACGTCGAGTGGGAGAAGTTCGCGCCGGTCTTCACGGCCGCCCGCCCGCGCCCGCTGCTGGACACCATTCCGGAGGCGCGGGAGGACACCGCTCCCGGCCGTCCGGAGGACGACCAGCGCAACGAGTTCGCCGCCCGGCTGGCCGGCCTGTCGGCCGCCGAGCGGCGCCGGACCGTCGTGGAGCTGGTGCGGACGCACGCCGCCGCGGTCCTCGGCCACGACTCGGCGGACGAGATCATGGCGAGCCGGGCGTTCCGCGAGCTGGGCTTCGACTCGCTGACCGCCGTCGAGCTCCGCAACCGCCTGAACAGCGCGTGCGGGGTGCGGGTGCCGTCCACGCTGGTCTTCGACCACCCGACCCCGGAGGCGGTGGCCGACTTCCTGATCACCGAGCTGACCGGGAGGGAACTGGTCGGCCACACGGCCGTGCTGGACGAGTTCGAGCGGCTGGCCGCCGGTCTCACCCCGTCCGACGACGAGACCCGAGCGGAGATCGTCGCCCGCCTGGAGGCGCTGACCCAGCGCTTCCGCGCCGTCCGCGAGACCGGGGCGGACGGGACGGGCGAGGCCGACGAGCGCGCTCTCCAGGAGGCCACCGCCGACGAGCTGTTCGCCCTCCTGGAGGACGAGCTCGACGACCCGGACTTCGACTGACCATGCCGGGACCGTCGGCGCCAACTCCTCCCGAACGAGGTCGAATGTGAGCGACAGCACCATGCAGAACGAAGAGAAACTGCTCGATTTCCTCAAGCAGACCACCGCCAAGCTCCGCAGCACGCGGGCCCGGCTGCGCGAGGTGACCGAGCGGGAGCGGGAGCCGATCGCGATCGTCGGGATGGGCTGCCGCTACCCGGGCGGCGTGCGCACCCCGGAGGACCTGTGGGACCTCCTGGCGGCGGGCGGGGACGCGGTCGGCGGGTTCCCCACCGACCGCGGCTGGGACCTCGACGCGCTCTTCGACGCCGCGCCGGGCGCGGACGGCACGAGCAGCACCGTCCAGGCCGGGTTCGTCTCCGGGGCCGCGGACTTCGACGGCGGGTTCTTCGGGATCAGCCCGCGCGAGGCCCTGGCGATGGACCCGCAGCAGCGGCTGCTGCTGGAGACGGCCTGGGAAGCGATCGAACGGGCCGGGATCGATCCGGCGAGCCTGCGCGAGTCGGCCACCGGCGTGTTCGCGGGCGCCGCGCCGTCCGGGTACGCGACCGCCGGCGGCGACCTCTCGGGCTCGGAGGCGCACCTCATCACCGGTACGGCGATGAGCGTGCTGTCCGGCCGGGTGTCGTACGCGCTGGGCCTGACCGGGCCGGCGGTGTCGGTGGACACCGCCTGCTCCTCCTCGCTGGTCGCGCTGCACCTCGCCGTGCAGTCGCTGCGCGCGGGGGAGTGCACGCTGGCGCTGGCCG
This sequence comes from Kitasatospora sp. NPDC057512, assembly GCF_042802135.1. NCBI lineage: Bacteria > Bacillati > Actinomycetota > Actinomycetes > Kitasatosporales > Streptomycetaceae > Kitasatospora > Kitasatospora sp. NPDC057512. The sequence continues at coordinate 2,699 of NZ_JBHVET010000189.1, read as the reverse complement.
GCGGGGTGACGGTGATCGTCAGCCCGGGCGAGTTCGTGGGCTTCTCGCAGCAGAACGCCCTTGCCCGGGACGGCCGTTGCAAGGCCTTCGGGGCGACCGCGGACGGCATGGGCCTGGCCGAGGGCGCGGGCGTGGTGGTGCTGGAGCGGCTGTCGGACGCCCGGCGCAACGGGCACCGGGTGCTGGCCGTGGTCCGGGGGAGCGCCGTCAACCAGGACGGCGCCTCCAACGGCCTGTCCGCGCCCAACGGTCCGGCTCAGCAGCGGGTGATCCGCGCGGCGCTGGCCAACGCCCGGCTGGCGACGGGGGACGTGGACGTGGTCGAGGCGCACGGCACCGGCACCACGCTGGGCGACCCGATCGAGGCGCAGGCGGTGCTGGCGACGTACGGGCAGGGGCATCCGGCCGAACGGCCGCTCTGGCTGGGTTCGGTGAAGTCGAACATCGGGCACGCCCAGCAGGCGGCCGGCATCGCCGGTGTGATCAAGATGGTGCTGGCGCTGCGACACGAGGAGCTCCCGGCGACGCTGCACGCGGCGGAGCCGACCCCGCACGTCGACTGGTCGGCGGGGCACGTGAGCCTGCTCCAGGAGCGCGTCGCGTGGCCGGTGGGCGAGCAGCCGCGTCGCGCGGGCGTCTCGGCCTTCGGGATCAGCGGCACCAACGCGCACGTGATCCTGGAGGAGGCGCCCGCCGGAGGGCCGGCCGGGTCGGAGTCGTCCGCGCCGGATCCGGACGGGGCGCCGGAGTCGGCCGCGGCGTCGGCGCCGGCCGTAACGCCGGTGCTGGTCGCGGAGCCCGCCGTGCTCCCGGTCACCGTCTCCGGGCGGTCCGAGGAGGCCCTGGCGGACCAGGCGCGGCGACTGCGGGACCATCTGCTGGCGCACCCCGAGCTGCCGCTGCCGGAGGTGGCCCGGTCGCTCGCCACCACGCGGACGGCGTTCAAGCGGCGCGCGGTGGTGCTGGGTGCGGACCGTGCCGAGCTGGCGGCGAAGCTGGAGGCCGTGGCCACGGACCGGCCCGGGGCCGGGGTGCTGACGGGCGAGGTGCCGTCGGCCGGGGTGGGGCGGACGGTGTTCGTCTTCCCGGGCCAGGGGAGCCAGTGGGTCGGCATGGGCCGTGAGCTGGCGGAGGTTTCGCCGGTGTTCGCGGCGCGGCTCGCGGAGTGCGCCGAGGCCTTGAAGCCTTACGTGGACTGGCAGTTGGACGATGTGCTGGCGGGTCGGCACGGTTTCGAGGCCGCCGACGTGGTGCAGCCGGCGCTGTGGGCCGTGATGGTCTCGCTCGCGGCGGTCTGGGAGGCGGCCGGTGTCGTTCCCGACGCCGTGGTGGGCCACTCGCAGGGTGAGATCGCGGCGGCAGCCGTGGCCGGGATCCTCTCGCTGGAGGACGCGGCGAAGGTGGTCGTTCTGCGGAGCAAGTCCCTGAAGGTGCTGGCCGGCCGTGGCGGGATGCTGTCGGTCGCGGAGCCGGTGGACGGCGTCCGCGCGCGGATCGCCCCGTACGGTTCCCGGTTGTCCATCGCGGCGGTGAACGGCCCGTCGGCGACGGTGGTCTCCGGCGACGCGGACGCGCTGCGCGAACTCGCCGACTCCTGCCCCGAATCGGTGCGCACCCGGGTGATCCCGGTCGACTACGCCTCGCACAGCGCCCACGTGGACGAGCTGCGCGAGGAGATCCTGGCCGTCCTGAAGGGCATCGCCCCCCGCGAGGCGCGGATCCCGATGGTCTCCTCCAGCACCGGCGCCCTGGTCTCCGGGCCCGAACTGGTGCCGGACTACTGGTACGCCAGCCTGCGCGAGACCGTCGAGTTCGACCGGGCCGTGCACGCCCTCGCCGGAACCGGCCACGGCGCCTTCGTCGAGGTGTCCCCGCACCCGGTGCTGGCCCCGGCCATCGCGGACAGCCTGGAGGCGTACGCCCCGGTCGTGGCCGACACCCTGCGCCGCGACGACGGCGGCGCCGGGCGCCTCCTGCTCTCGCTGGCCCAGGCGTACGTCCGCGGCGTGCCCGTGGACTGGACCGCCCTGCTGCCCGCCGGGACCGGGAGCGGCAGCGTCGACCTGCCGACCTACGCCTTCCAGTACCGCCGCTACTGGCCGGTGTTCCCGGAGCCGGCGGCCCGGGACGCGGTGGCCGGCTGGCGGTACCGCGTCGAGTGGCAGCCCCTCGACGGGCCGTCGGGTGCGGCGCCGTCGGGCTCGGCGCTGTCGGGCTCGGTGCCGTCCGCCTCGGTGCCGTCCGGCACGTGGCTCGTGGTCACCGGCCGGGCCGGGGCGGAGACGGCCGCCGAGGTGGCCGGCGCGCTGCGGGCCCGCGGCGTCGAGGTCCGGGTGCTGGAGACGGGCGCCGCCGATCGCGGGACCCTCGGCGACGTCCTGCGCGGCGTCGGCGGGTTCGCGGGTGTGGTGTCCCTCCTCGCGCTGGACGAGGCGCCGCTGCCCGGCCGGCCCCGGGTGCCCGCCGGTCTGGCGGCCTCCAGCGCGCTGCTTCAGGCGCTGGTCGACTCCGGGTCGGTGGTGCCGCTGTGGGTGCTGACCCGCGGTGCGGTGGCGGCGGCGGCCAGACCCATCTTGGTGAGGATCGGGATGCCGACCACGGCGAGGCCGGAGAGCGCGATGACCACGGTCAGGCCGGCGAAGACGACGGCGGATCCGGCGGTGCCGGCGGCCCGGCCGACCGCTTCCTCGCGGCTGTGT
>NZ_JBHVET010000188.1:0-12101 GCF_042802135.1 Kitasatospora sp. NPDC057512 | reverse complement strand
GCCCCCAGAAGCGGTTGAAGCCCTGGACGAAGAACGGGACGCCGAACACCCCGTCGTCGCAGATGTCCTTGAGCCGCAGGGCCCCCTGCCGGCGCAGCTCCGGGTCGTCGCTCGCCCCGGCCAACTCCGCCGGGTCGAGGCCCAGTTCGGCCCCGATCCCGGCGATGACGGCCCGGTCGCAGATGTCCCGGCCCTGCTCCCAGCGGGCCCGGTAGGCGGCCGCGACGAACTGCGGGCCGCGACCCCCGCGCACGGCCCGCAGATAGGCCAGGTGGGGGACCTCCCACACCGGGTCGCGGTCCACCGGCCAGCGGAACGCGACCCCGCGCGCGGCGGTGAGGCGCCGCACGTCCTGGAGGACGTACAGGTGCTTGGCGCGGGACATCGCGGTGTACGGGAACGAGCCGCCGAGCTCGGCCAGCAGCCGCTCGCTGGTGGGGTCCGGCTCGAAGAAGGGCCGCCACTCCACCGCCCCGGCGACGTCCGGGTACCGCTCCAGCAGTTCCCGGTAGGCGAGCCAGGAGTACGGGCTGCGCAGCGAGAAGTAGAACCGCGGAGCCTTGCCGGAACCGCTCACAGGACGAGCCCGCCGTCGACGCCGAAGACCTGCCCGGTGATGTACGAGGCGCGGTCGGACAGCAGGAAGGAGACCAGGTCGGCGACCTCCTCCGGGCGGCCGAGGCGGCCCAGCGGGATGCGTCCGGTGAGGTCGGCGCCCTCGGCGAGGGCGGAGGTCATGTCGGTCTCGATGAAGCCGGGCGCCACGGAGTTGACCCGGATGCCGCGCGGCGCGACCTCCTTGGCCAGCGCCTTGGAGAACCCGATGATCCCGGCCTTGGACGCCGAGTAGTTGGTCTGGGTGGCGTTGCCGTACACGCCGGCCACCGAGGACATCGTGACCAGCGCGCCGGCGCGGCGCTTCATCATCGCGAACACCGCCGCCCGGCAGACGTGGTACGTGCCGTCCAGGTTGACCCGCATGACGTCCTGCCAGGCCTGCTCGGTGAGCAGCACCAGCGGGTTGTCCCGGACGATGCCGGCCGAGGAGACGACCGCGTGGAGCGGCCCCAGCTCCTGCTCGGCGGCCTTGACGAAGGCCTCGGCCTGGGCGCGGTCGGCCACGTCGACCCGCCGGGCCAGCACCCGGGCGCCGGCCGCCTCGGCCTCCTTCGCGGTCTCGGCCGCGGCCTCCTCCCGGGACTGGTAGCAGAACGCCACGTCGTAGCCGTCGGCGGCGAGCCGGGCCACCACGCTGCGTCCGATGCCCCGGGACCCTCCGGTCACCAGGGCGACCCGTCGTGCGGACATCAGGACCTCCCGTCGGTCGTGCTTCCGTCGGCCCGGAGGACTTCCGCCGGGCGCAGCGCCAGCGTCAACTGGCCGACCTCCAGCACCGGGTGGCCGTCCACGGTGCTGCGGCCGGTGGTGATGAAGGAGTCGCCGAGGGCGCGGACCATGGTGACCTCGTGCACCAGGACCGAGCCGGGGCGGACCGGGCCGAGCACCCGGACGTCCCGGGTCCGGGCCAGCAGCACGACCTGCCCGTCCAGCACGTTGGCGTTCGGCCGGTCCCAACAGGACAGCAGCACCGCGCACTGCGCCCAGGACTCCAGCAACTGGCCCAGCGGGTAGTCGTACTCCTCGTTGGGGGCGTCCTCGGGCACGTCCCGGTAGGCGGGCTCGGCGAGGGTGACCGCCTTGTACGCGACCAGCCGGCGGCCCGGTTCGATCTCGGCGATCCGGTCGACCAGCAGCGCGGGGTGGCGGTGCGGGACGACCGAGGTGATGGCGGCGATGTCCTTCACAGGGCCTCCCGGGGGTAGAACAGGGTGATCTCGGCGGCGAGCCGGTCGTCGGCGTGGACCTGGGCGCAGACCCGGGCCCCGTCGTGGTCGCGCTGGATCCGGGCGTCGACGGCGATCTCGTCGCCGGGCCGCACCGGGCTCAGGAAGCGCGCCCGGGTGAGCTCGGCCCGGCCGGGGCCGGGCAGCGCGGCCGCGGCCGCCAGCTCGTGGACGTACTGCACCAGGCCGAAGCCGGGGACCACCGGCAGGCCGGGGTAGTGCCCGCGCAGGAACGGTTCGTCCGCGGTCAGCACGACGGTGCCCCGGACGTGCCGTGCCACCGGCTCGCCGGCCGTGCCGGGGGGCTCCGGGCGGCCGTCCGGCTCCGCCACGGTCAACGCTGTGAGCATCATGGTCTGTCCTTCCTCTGTGTCCGGGCCGGCCGGGCCCGCCCTGTCCGGGGCGTGCCGTGACCGGGCCCGTTCGTGCGGCTCGTGCGGGGCCGGGCCGCCGCGGTCAGCCGCCCAGGAGCGCGCAGCCGACCGTGCCGTCCCGGTCGACGCAGGTCACCAGAGCCAGCCCGCCCTCGGGCAGCCGGCCCTCGCCGGCCGCGGCCAGCACCGCCGCCAGCTGGAGGCCGGTCGCGGCCGCCGAGGCGTCGCCGAGCAGCGGCCGGCACCGGAGCCACTGCGGCTCCGCCCCGGCGGGCAGGGCCGCGCGCACCGCCGCCTCCTCGCCCGGGGCGCCGAGCGGGGCCGCCAGCCGTACGTCCCGGCCGTCCACGCCGGCCTCGGCGAGCGCCGCTCGCACGCAGTCGGTCAGCGCCCCGGCGGCCTGTTCGGGCCGGTGGTAGGCGCGGAAGCGGGTGCCGAGCAGCCGGGCCAGGACCGGGCGGTGCGCCGCGCGCGCCTGCTCGGCGGACTCCAGCAGCCAGGCGACGCCGCCCTCGCCGAGCGGGGTCCGGCCGTCCTCGCCCGCGCTGTGCCACTCCAGCCAGGCGCGCTGGACCGAGTACTCCTCGGCGGCGCCGCACAGCACCCGGTCGCAGTGCCCGCCGCGGTACAGCCGGGCGGCGTAGCCGAGGGCGAGCAGGCCGGCCGACCAGCCGCCCGCGATGGTGCTGTTGGGGCCCTTGATGCCGTGCCAGATCGCGCACTGGCCCGCGGCCCGGTTCATCACGGTGTTCGGGAACCGGGCCGGGTCGACCAGGTAGGGGCGGTCGCCGGTGAGCGAGTCCCTGGTGAAGTCCATGATGCTCTGCACGCTGCCCGAGCCGGTGCCCAGGACCAGGCCGACCCGTTCGGGGCGTTCCAGCAGGCCGGGCCCGCAGCCGTCGAGCAGGGTGCCGAAGGTGTGCACGGCGAGCGCGGTGACCCGGTCCATGGTCCTGGTGCCCTTGCGGCCGAGGGCGGCGGCGGCGCTGAAGTCCGGTACCAGGGCGGCCTGTTCGTAGGGTCCCGGGTACGCGGTGCGGTCCAGTGCGGCGACGGCGCCGGCGCCCGCCCGCAGGCCCGCGCCGAAGGCCCGCGCGCCGACCCCGAAGGGCGAGACCGCCGACCAGGCGGAGAACACCGGCTCGGGCACCGCCCGGTCCGCGCCGGCCGGCCGGGCCCGGGCCCGGCTGTCGGTCGCCGTCATGCCCGGCCCCGGCCCAGGGCCTTGCCCGCCTTGCCGGTCAGGGCGTCGGTCAGCCGGTCGTCGAAGTCGACCAGGCTCCAGTCGCGGCGGTTCTCGATCACCGCCCAGCCGTGGGTGATCCGGCCGGTGGCGGTCGGCACCAGGACGCCGTCGCGCAGCACGTAGGCGTCCATCCGCGCGGTGTAGGTCAGCCGCTTGAAGACGTTCTCGACGGTGTAGACGGTGTAGAGCGTCTCCTCCATCAGCGCCTCGTCGAGGAGGGTGATCCGGGAGTGCGGGACGACCGGGATCCAGTCCTGCTCGTCCAGCAGGGTCTTGATGGAGACGCCGCGGTCCGCCAGGAAGAGGTCGACGACCTCCTCCATCTGCCGCAGGTACCCGGACATCTGGACCCGCTCGGTGAAGTGGCAGTAGAAGTACGGCATCCGCCACGCCCAGCCGAAGGCGTTGCGGCCCGCCGTCAGCTGTTCGAGCGGGTCGGTGCCGGGCTCCAGCGGGACGGGCGCCGCGCCCGCGCCCAGCCGGTCGACGGTGAGCCCGACGAGCTCGGCGGGCGGTTCGGCGACGGCGTGGCCGCGCGGGTCGGAGCGCAGGTGGACGGTGGCCTTGGCGGCGACGGCCTTCACGGTCTCGCCGGAGCGCTCCACGGTCAGCTCCACGCCCAGGCGCAGCCCGCCGCCGTCCTGGGCGGGCAGCCGGCGCACGGTGGCCGTCACCACGTCGTCGATGTGCAGCGCGGTGAGGATCTTGGTGTCGAGATCGGTGAGGTCGACGCCCAGGCCGTACCGCTCGAAGAGCTCCCCGGGCGGGAACCCGTGCTGCCGGGCGTGGTCGTAGACCGCCTCCTCGACCAGGTAGTTGACGTGCTTGAAGCCGATCCAGGTGCAGATGTTCGAGCCCTCGTAGCGCGGGCGGAGCTGCACCCGCGTGGTCGGGTCGGCGGCGGGGGCACTGCTGGTCATGGCAACTCCTGGGGTGAGAGGGTGGTGGCGTCGGCGTGCGGCGCCCCGGGCGCGGCGGCGCGCAGGAACTCGCACACCAGCCGGGTGACCAGGTCGGGCCGCTCGACCATCGGGAAGTGCCGACAGCCCGGCAGCAGTTCGTACCGCGCCCCGGGCACCCGGGCCGCGAGGGCCAGGCCGTCCTCGGGCCGGGCGGCGGTGTCCCGCTGCCCGGACAGCACGAGCAGCGGCGAGCCGACGGCGCCGAGGTCGAGCGTGGGGGAGCGCAGGTAGGCCTCGAAGAACCGCATCCAGCCGTACGGCCCGACCTGGTCGCGCAGTTGGCGCGCCATCCAGTCGCGGTGGGACCGGGCGAACCGCGCGGTCTCGCCGACCTCCAGCGCCTCCTCGAAGACGCGGTGGAAGTCGTTGAGGTAGTACGAGATCACCGACCAGTCGAAGTCCTTGGGGCTGGGCCGGTAGAAGGGGCTGATCAGCACGGTGGGCCGGGGTGCGGCGCGGCCGGCCGCGGTCGCCTCGACGACCAGGTTCGCCGCGTACGAGTGGGCGACGACGGCGTCGAAGCGCTCGTCCAGCAGCTCGACCAGGAACCGGCCGGGGTCGGGCCGGGCGGCCCAGCCGTCGCCCTCGGACTGGGCGCGCCACGGCAGTTCGACGTCCCACAGCTCGAAGGCGGACCCGGCCCGCCGGACCAGCGGGCTCCACACCGAGGGCTTGCCGCCCAGGCCGTGCAGCAGCAGCACCCGGACCGGGTCGGGGTCCTCGGCGGCCCTGCGCAGCCGGGGGGTGGGCGCGCTCATGCGTCCGGGTGGGCTCGGTACGCGCCGAGGATGAGCACCGCGTTGTTGCCGGCGAAGGCCAGCGCGTTGTTCTGCACGATGCGCACCTCGGCGGGGCGGGCCCGGTTGGGGACGGGGTCCAGGCCGCACTCCGGGTCGGTCTGCCGGTGGTTGATCGTCGGCGGGATGAAGCCCTCCTTGATCGCCAGCGCGCAGGCGGCGGAGGCGAGGGCGCTGGCCGCGCCCATGGTGTGGCCGAGCATGGACTTGATGGAGACGGTCGGCGGCGGGGTGGCGAACACCTGCCGGATCGCGCCCGCCTCCGTCACGTCGTTGGCCTTGGTTCCGGTGCCGTGCGCGGAGATGAAGTCGATGTCCTCCGGCTTCACCCCGGCGTTGCGGTGGGCCAGTTCGATGCAGGCGGCGAGGCTGTCCCGGTCCGGCGCGACCGGGTGGTGGGCGTCGCAGTTGAGCCCGTACCCGAGCACCTCGGCGTAGATCCCCGCGCCGCGGGCCAGCGCCGACTCCAGGCTTTCCATCAGCAGGATGCCGGCGCCCTCGCCGGTGAGGATGCCCTTGCGGTCGACGTCGAAGGGCTGGCTCAGCTCCGGCGCGATGGTGCCGAGCCGGTAGAAGCCGGTGAAGGTCTTGCGGCAGACCGCGTCGGCGCCGCCGGACAGGGCGACGTCCGCCTCGCCCGAGCGGATGGCGTCGAAGCCGGAGCCGATGGCGTAGTTGCCCGCGGCGCAGGCGGTCGCGATGGTGACGGCCTCCACGTCGGTGAGCTCCAGCTCGCGCACCACGCTGCTGGACAGCAGGCCGGCCGCCGACCGGCGGGCCACCACGGCGGGCAACCCCTCGGGTCCGTGGTGGAGTTGGTGCTCCGTCAGGGTGTCGAGGTCGCGCGACTCGCCGTCGGTGGTGCCGACCGAGACCAGGACGCGCCTGGCGCGGAGCTCCTCCAGGGCGAGGCCCGCGTCGGCCACCGCCATCCTCGCCGCCGCGACGGAGAACTGGCTGGCCCGGCCCAGCGCTTCGGGATCCCCGTGCTCGATCCACTGGGCCGGGTCGAAGTCGTCGATCTCGCAGCCGTTCGCGTGGGCGTAGCCCGTGGTGTCGAAGGACGTGATCGGCTTGACGCCGCTGCGGCCGCTGCGGAGCCCGCCGAGGAACTCGGCCGCCCCGGTGCCGATGCTGGTGACCGCGCCCAGCCCGGTGATGACGACCCGGCGCGGTTCCCGGTCTCCGCTGCCCACCATTGCTGACTCCGTTCTGTCGACTCGGCGCTGCGGCGGGCTACTTGGACAGGCTCTCCTGGACGACCGCGACGACGCCGTCCAGGTTGACCATCCGGATCAGCTCGGCCTGGTCGATCTCGATCGCGAAGGTCCGCTCCAGCGAGGAGAGGATCTCGATGGCGCCCAGCGAGTCGGCGTTGTGGTCCTCCTTGAACCGGCTGGTGTCGGTGACCTCGTCGGCCTCCAGTTCGAGGATGTCGCAGACGATCTCCTTGATCTGGGCGCGCTGTTCGGTGGTGACGACCGCGGTGCTGGGCATTTCGCCTCCCGGTGAGGGGGTGGATGCGACAGATGATGATCTGAATTCTTCTCGCCCGCGCTGACGGGCAACTGACGTGCAGCTGACGGTCGTTGATCGGCTTGACAGTGCTCGCCAACACCTGTCAGTCTCAACTTTCAGGTAGGAGGAAGAGGGTGGGGGTGCCGACAAGCGCGGAACTACTGGCCCTGCTCGCCGCCGTCGGGCACACCCAGCGCCTGCGGATCATCGGCGAACTGGCGCAGGGCAGGGTCCACGTCAGTGAACTGGCCCGACGGCTGGGCATGTCCAGGCCGCTGCTCTACATGCACCTGGAGCGGCTCGAACACGCCGGCCTGGTCGCCGGCGCGCTGGAGCTCTCCGATGACGGCAAGGCCATGAAGTTCTTCGAACTCACTCCGTTCGACATCCGCGTCACGGTCGACACCGTCATCGCCGCCCTCCGGGAGGACCGGGCGCAGGTCGACGGGCGGAACGCGACGCCCGAAGGCAGCGACGCCTGAACGAGGCGCCGCCCGCAGGAAGGCGCGACGCCCGAAGGAACAGAAGGGACCCTCATGAGCGGCGGCGTGATCGCCATCGTCATCACACTGATCGTCATCGGCGGGATCAGCGTCAGCATCGTCTCGTACTTCACCCTCCAGCGGCACCGCGCGGACGCCGCCGCGATGGCCGCCTACCGGCAGCTGGCCGAGGAGACGCTGACCGGCCAGAAGCTGCTCCGGGGTGAACTGCGGGCGCTGACCGCCAGATTGGCATCGGTCGAGGACCTGCTGCGAAGCGTCGACGAACTCTGAACCATCCGTCCCACCCGTTCCACCCGCGCCGTCCGGCGCGCCATCCCGTCCCATCCGTCCTGGTCACCCACGGAGTCGCCATGACCACCGCCACCGTGCACGGCATCGACGATGCCGTGCGACTGAGGAACGTCTGCCGTGGCTACGGCAACGAGCGCAACCGGGTCGTCGCCCTCGACGACGTGTCGGTGGGCTTCGGCCGCAGCACCTTCACCGCGGTGATGGGACCGTCCGGCTCCGGCAAGACCACGCTGCTGCAGTGCGCCGCCGGGCTGGACCGGCCGGACTCCGGCTCGGTCTCGCTGGACGGCATGGAACTCGCCGGGCTCAGCGAGAAGGAGCTCACCAGGCTCCGCCGGGACCGGATCGGCTTCATCTTCCAGGCCTTCAACCTGCTGCCCGCGCTGAGCGTGGCCGACAACGTGGCCCTGCCGCTGCGGCTGGCCGGGCGCCGGCCCGGACGGGAGAGCGTCGAGCGGGTCCTGGAGCAGGTCGGCCTCGGCGCGCGCAGCAACCACCGGCCCGGCGAGCTGTCCGGCGGCCAGCAGCAGCGGGTCGCCATCGCCCGGGCCCTGATCACCCGGCCCGCGGTGCTCTTCGGCGACGAGCCGACCGGCGCGCTGGACACCCGCACCGCGGTGGAGATCCTGCGGCTGCTGCGCCAGGCCGTCCACAACGACGGGCAGACCGCCGTCATGGTCACCCACGACCCGGTCGCCGCCTCCTACGCCGACCGGGTGCTGTTCCTGGCCGACGGGCGGATCGTCGACGAGCTGAGCGGCGCCTCGGCCGACACCATCGCCGAGCGGATGACCCGGCTCGGCGCCTGGGGCGACAGCCCGGACACCCCGGTCGCCTCCGGCACCCACGGCACCCCGGTCGTCCGCGGCGGAGAGGCGGCCCGCTGATGTTCGCCCTGGCCCTGCAGACCCTGCGGTTCCGCAGGACGAGCTTCATCGCCTCCACCGTCGCGCTGTTCTTCGGCGCGGTCATCCTCACCGCCTGCGGCGGCCTGATGGAGACCGGCATCCGCCACCGGGTGCCGCCGTTCGCGGCCGTCCCGCCGGGCACCCAGCAGGCGGCCAGCCGGCTGATCTCGATGTCCGCGGTGTTCGGCGGGATCGCCGCGATGGTCACCGTCTTCATCGTCGGCTCCACGCTGGCCCTGGTGGTCCAGCAGCGCCTCGGCGAGATGGCGCTGTTGCGCGCCATCGGCACCCTGCCCGGCCAGCTCCGCCGGATGATCGTGGTGGAGACCCTGGTGGTCGCGCTCGTCGCCGTCGCCCTGGCCCTCGTCCCGGGCTACCTGGCGGGCGGGTGGATGCTGGAGCAGATCGCGGCCAGCGGCGTGGTCACGAAGGGGATCACCTACCGCGCCGGCTGGATCCCGATGGTCACCGCGGGCGGCACCTCGATGCTCGCCGCGCTGACCGCGGCCTTCATCGCCTCCCGGCGGGCGGCGCTCTCCCGGCCCGCCGACGCGCTCGCCGAGTCCCGCCTCCAGCACCGCTGGCTGAGCGGCCCGCGGCTGGCCTTCGCGGTGCTCTGCCTGGCCGGCGGCACCGCGCTGGCGGTGGTCACCGGCACCGTGATGAACGGCGAGGTCGCCGCCAGTACGGCCGGCCCCTCGGCGATGCTCTGGGCGGGCGGGATCGCGCTGCTCGGCCCCGGGCTGACCAAGGTGCTCACCGCGGTGTTCCACCGCCCGCTGCGCGCGCTGTTCGGCCTGACCGGGGACCTCGCGATGGACAACGCCCGGGCCCGCCGGATCCGGATCGCGGGCGCGGTCAGCCCGGTGATGCTGGCCACCGGGCTGTCCACCGCGCTGATCTACCTCCAGACCACGCTCTCGGCCGGCCAGGGCGGCGACGGGGTCGGCGCCTGGGTGGACTACCTGCTGGCCGGCAGCATCATCGCGTACGCGGTGATCTCCCTGGTCAACACCCTGGTGGTGGCCGCCGCCGAGCGCCGCCGGGAGTTCGCCCTGCAACGGCTGGTCGGCGCCACCCCGGGCCAGATCCTGGCGATGACCGGCATCGAGTCGCTGCTCGTCACCATCGTCGGCACGGTGCTGGGCACCTTCGTCGCCGCGGCCACGCTCGCCCCCTTCCGGATGGCGCTGGACGGCTCCTGGCTGCCCCGCGGACCGGTCTGGATCTACCTCTCGATCGTCGGGTTCGTCGGGGCGCTGACCGCCCTCGCCAGTGTCTCGGCCACCGGCGCCGCCCTGCGGACGCCTCCGGCCGAGGCGCTCGCCACCCTGTGACCGGCCCCGGGCCCGGACCGCTCCGGGCCCGCCCGGCCGGCCCCGCCCCACTGCATCCGGGGCGGCAGGAAGGACTCCAACTCGGCGAACTGGTCCGGGTGCTGGGTGACCCACGACCAGTACCCGGGGATCGTGCGGGCGTACTCGCAGTAGTAGCGGCGGAGCGTGGTGAGCAGTCTGCGCTGGATGTCGTCGGTCACCGAGTCGCTGCGCCACACCAGCAGCATGTCGGTGCCCTCGGCGACGGAGACCGGGACGAGCCGCACCTCGCGGGTGACGCCGGTGGGGGGCGTCAGCGCGGCGGCCCGGACGTCCCGGACCCAGTTCATCGCCTCGTGGTGGCCGTCGACGTAGTGCAGCACCTCCAGGTCCGCCCGGCCGACGGCGGCGAACAGCTGCTTCTCGATCGGGTGGAACCAGTGGTCGCGGGTGTAGCGGACCCAGCGCAGCGAGGCGAGCTGCGCCGGGCTCACCGACCCCTGGCCGACCAGCGGGTGGTCGTGCGGGAGCGCCACCCAGACGGGCTCCCGCACGATCACCGTGCTGGCCAGGGCGGGTTCGTCCGCCTCGGCCGAGGCGGCCAGCGCGACCCCGGGCACCATCGCGGCGTGCAGGGCGCCGCGGGACACCTGCGCGATGGCGGCGTCGGGGCTGAGCGTCTCGGTCTGCACCTCCTTGACCGGCAGGGCGGACTTGAGCGCGCTGCGCAGCGAGGGCGGCGTCCACTCGGCGTTCCCGAACCGGAACACCTCCGAGAAGTGCGCGGCCGCCTCGGCGATCACCCGGTCCGCGTGCTGGACGAGTTCGGCCAGAATCGGGATGAGCCTTTCCCCCAAGGCGGTCGGAATGGTTCCGGTTCTGGTCCGTACGAACAGCTCGCCGCCCACCGCTCTTTCGATCCGCTTCAATTGCGCGGTGAGGCTCGATTGCGGAAGGCTCAATTGGGCGGCGGCTCTGGAAATGCTGCCCAGCCGGTCGATGGTGGTAACGATCTTGGCATGCCTCAACTCAACGTCCACTGGGCCCCCGTCCGCGATTCCGACTTCCTCGCGTAGCCACCAGGAAAAATCCAAGGCGGTCGCCACGCTAACAGAGTGATCCTTGACCGTCCACAGTCGGAAGCTCCGCGAACGGCCGGGAGTCGGACGGGGGTCGGGAGGGGGTCGGGAGGGGGGGAAGCGCGGCCCGGCCGGCGACCGGAGACCGGCATTCCGGTATTCCGGTGAATTCCGGAACGGGCATATGCCAAGCGGAATCAGGCCGGTACGGGTCCGGCGAAGTCGAGCACCCGCCGCGGCTCGCCGAGCAGGTCGGCCTGCCGGAGGATCGCCTGGTAGGCGTGGTGCAGTGCGCGGCCGGGCTCCAGCCCCAGGTCGTCGGCGAGGCGGCGGCGGGTGCTGTGGAAGACCTCCAGCGCCTCGGCCTGCCGGCCGTCGCGGTAGAGCGCGAGCATCAACAGCTCGCTCAGGCGCTCCCGTTCGGAGTGCTCGACGGCGAGCTGCCGCAGCTCGGACACCGGGACGCGGGCCGAGTCCACGGCGAGCTTGGCGGCGGTCAGGTCCTCGTACGCGCTGATCCGGCGCTCCTCCAGGTGCGCCGCCCGGATCCGGCAGCGCAGCCCGTCGCAGGAGTCCATCAGGGCGCCGCCGCGCCACAGGCCGAGTGCCTCCTCCAGCGTCGCGATGGCGCGGTCCGGGTCGCGCCGGGCGAGGTCGCCGCCCGCGTCGGCGAGCCGCAGGAACCGGTGGGCGTCGATCGCGTCCGGCGGGACGTCGAGGAGATAGCCGCCGTTGGCGGTGCGGAGGGTTTCGTCGCCCTTGCGGCCGGTCACGGATTCCAGCAGCCGGCGCAGCCGGCCGACATTCGCCTGGAGGGCGTTGCGGGCATTGGCCATCGGCTGGTCGCCCCATAACTCGTCCACGATCTCGTCGAACGGGACCGGTATCCCCGGTGAGGTCGCCAGCAGGGTCAGCACGACGCTGGTCCGCTTCGACGCCATGGTGTAGTGCACGTTCTCGTGCGACAGGAGCAGCGGACCGAGAAGCTTGATTTCCACAGCAGCACCCCATGATTCTCCGAGCCGTCCAGGCGAGTCTGCGCGACGCCGGTGCGGACCGGGAGATACCAGCCGGGCGGGGCCGCCGGGGGCGGATGGTATGACACGCCCTGTGCATGACACCGGAGGGGCGCCGGGTCGACGGGGGAGCGCTACGGCGCCCCGCTCGGGGGCGGGGGCGCCGCCACCCCCCGCCACCCGGGACCGGGCGACCGGGACGCACCCTGTACGCGGGCCCCGATCTCTGTGTCGTATACAAAAA
>NZ_JBHVET010000187.1:0-12145 GCF_042802135.1 Kitasatospora sp. NPDC057512 | reverse complement strand
GTCCCGGTGCGGCTCCGGGGACCACTGGCCGAGCCACTGGTCGGCGCCGAAGGCCTCGAAGCGCTCCACCTCGGTGAAGCCCAGCTTCGCCGCGAGGCGCATCGAGGGGAGGTTGGCGGTCTGGGTGGCGAGCACCACCGGCTCGCCGGGCAGGACGCCGGTGAACCAGTCGAGGGCAGCGGCGCACGCCTCGGCGGCGTAGCCGCGCCCCCAGGCCTGCGGCAGGAACAGGTAGCCGAGTTCGGCCCGCTCGCCGACCCGGCCGACGCGCCCCGCCTCCTTGCGGAGCAGGACCTGGCCGATCGTCTCCCCGTCGAGGTCGACCGCGAAGACCCCGGGGCTCCGGCGGGGCGCCCCGGGCATCTCGCGCTCGACCTCGTCCCGCGGCTTCGGTCCACCGAGGTAGGTGTTCACCTCCGCCGAGGCCAGCAGCTCGACGAACGCCTCCCGGTCCCGGGCCTCGGGCTCGCGGAGCACGAGCCGCTCGGTCCTGATCGGGGCGGGCGGCCAGGGAAGGGGGCGCATGGTGGACTCCTGATCCTCTCGGGCGGCGGTTCGCCGACGCCGTCGAAGATCAGGACGCACTCCAGCGGGAGGACAGTTGCGCGTCTCCGCAGGTCGCGGGCTCAGCCGTGCGGGTTGGCCGGGGTGGGAAGGGCGAGTTCACACCAGACGGTCTTGCCGATGTAGCCGTCACCACGCAGGTGGGCGCCCCACGAGGTGGCCAGGGCGGCGACGAGTTCGAGCCCGCGTCCGGACTCGTCCTCCGGGGTGGCCTCGCACGGGGTCGGGAGGGTGGAGTTCGCGTCCGAGACCTCGATGCGGAGCAGGGAGTCGGTGGGGAGGAGAACACGGACACCGATCATCCGGTCGCGCGGGGAACGGGCGTGGCGGCAGGCGTTGGTGACGAGTTCGCTGAGGAGGATCAGCCCGGTCTCGGCGGAGTCGATGGGCACCTCCCACTCGAAGACCTGCCGGATGAACCGGATACGGGCGCGGCCGGCGCTGCGGGGGAGCCGGGGGAACATCCACTCGACGACATCGGCGGGCTGAGTGATCATCAGGGTCCTTGAGGGGTGTACGGACGGCGTCACTCGGGAGAGCTGAGTTCGGCCACTTCACCCTTCAAGCGTCGGCATCCGGGCATAGCCTCAGCAGTTACACCGCATGTACAGCGACAGCTTGACCGCCCTGTGACCAGGGCAGGGAGGGGTACCGGCCGTGAGCGCGCCGAAGGAGAACCCGATGTCGTGGAAGTACTGCGGCGACCAGCTCAAGCGGTGGCGCCAACGGTCGGGCGTGACGCGGGAGCAGTTGAGTCAGGCAGCCAGCTACGACATCGAGAGCATTCGGTCGATGGAGGCGGGGAGGCGGCGGCCGACGCTCAAGGTTCTTCAGGCTGCGGATGAACTGTGCGACGCGCAGGGGATGCTGACAGCGGCCAACCCTTACCTGATGCCAGAGCCACGGCCCGCACGCAGCGATGTCTACTTTGATATCGAGAAGGAGGCAGTTGCCCTCTACTTCTTCGAAGCCCTCCACATCCCGGGCTTGTTGCAGACCGAGAACTATGCCCGGACGCTTCTCAGCCTGCCCATTCCACCCGTGGACAGCGCCACCGCCGAGAAACGCCTGGCGATCCGCCTCAAGCGACAAGAGAGGCTCACGGACCCCGAGGTACTGTTCAGCTTCACCATCTACGAAGCAGCCCTCCACACTTCCATCGGCGGCAGGGCGGTCATGAAGGAGCAGCTCCACCGGCTGCTTGAGTTCGAGGACTCTCACAACATTCGGATCCAGATCGTGCCTACCGGGCGAATCACCCCTTCCGGACTCTCGGGATCGCTCGCGATCTTGGAAACGATCAACAACGAGCAGTATGCGTATGTTGAGACGCACGAGACGAACGCACTCCACTCCGAACCACGACTCGTAGGTAGGCTCAGCCGACGCCACGCGATGATCCGCGCGCAGGCCCTGAACACGCGGGAGTCAGCACAGCTCATCCGAAAGACAGTGGAGCAACTATGAACGCCACCAAACCGTGGTACCGCTCTAGCTACAGCAACCACGACGGCGGCGAGTGCGTCGAAATCGCCACCTCCCCCTCCGCCATCCACGTCCGCGACTCCAAGGACAAGGCCGGCCCGACCCTCACCTTCTCCCCCGAGGCCTGGTCCGCCTTCGTCGCCTTCGCCTCCGAAGCTCAAGCAACACGAGCCGAGTGACCCCTTAATGGAACGGTGAGGTAACTACCCCCCTCTCCTCCCAACAACCCCCGCACGCAGCACATATGACTTATCGTCACGACTACGCCACAGCCGGTTCCCCCGTGTAGCGTGCGCACCAACGAAACAACCCCCGCCGGTGCTACCAACACCGAACGGGGGTCTGACCGGCACGATCGATCGGACCTCGATCCTGTGGCTACCCACGACTCTACCGCCATGGCCACCCCCGGGTACGGCAAGCAGTCCGCCCCGGGCCAACGCCCCCGCGCTGCCAGCGACTTCAGGCACCTCCCGGCCCGCGAGGCCTACCTCGCCTCGCTGATCGACCGCCTCCCCGACGGCGCCGCCATGGACGCGAAGACCCTCGCCGTCCTCCAGCCCCACTACGGGCAGATGGCCTGCCGCTCGGCCCTCACCAAGCTCTCCACCGCAGGTCACCTGCGCCGCGTCCGCGAGCGCCTCGACTCCCGCCAGTGCCGCTGGGTGTTCCGCACCTACTTCTCCCGGACGCCCCGCTCCGACGGCTGGTGGGCGCACTTCCTCTCCACCGGGGAGGCGTCAACGCCCGCCGCACCCGATCCCCCCAGGGAGCGAACGCTCAACCGCACCTCCCCCACCTCGGCCGCCTACGCCGCCCTCGCCGGCCTCGGCCTGATCGACCCCCGCCTCGCCCTCTCCGCCGCCGACTGCGCCGCGCTCGAACCGCTGGCCGCCGAGTGGCTGGAGCGGGGCACCACGCTCCCCCTCTTCACCGCCGCACTGACCACGCACCTGCCGCCGGACATCCACAGCCCGGCGGGCTTCACCCGACGCCGCCTGATCGACAAGCTGCCCCCCGAGCGCCCACGCGCGGAACAGCCCCCGCAACCGGTCCCCATCCCCGAGTGCACCGACTGCCGCACCCCCTGCCGCCCGCACGCCCTCCTCGGCGGCCTCTGCCGCGCCTGCCGCAGCACCCCCGGCGCCCCGCCGCCCCCACCACCCCGCCCGGGCACCCTCTCCCCGGCCGCCGTCCACCGCCACGCCGCCCGCATCCGCGACACCCTTCGCGATCACAACAGCCAAGCGGTGCACATCCGTTGACATGTCGACCGAAGCGGGCAGGGCCCTAGACTTCCTATAAACAGATTGGGCGAGACGCATGGCGGGTGAGCGTTGGACGAACGACAGTGGGCCTTCTACGAGGGCGCGGACGGATCGACGCCGGTGCGCAAGGACTTGGAGAAGGCCCGTCTCGCGTCCCACGAGGAGACCAAACTCGCCGTTCTGATGCGGCGGGTCCAGGAGAGGCAGACCCTGCCCGGCGACGTCAAGAGCCTCGGGAGCGACCTCCTTGAGGTTCGGCTCACCGGCAACCGCCGCATCTTCCGACTCCTCTACGCCGAGGAGGCCGACGGTCTCGTACTCCTCGCGCTGTCCTTCTTCCAGAAGAAGACCCAGAAGACCCCGCCGAGCGAGCTCAGCACAGCTGAGAGGCGCCTCAAGGATTGGCGGAACCGTAACCCAAAAGACTGAGCACCCGGTTCTCGGTATCGGCTTTGGGCGATACTGTTGAATCAACGGGAGGGTAGGGAGACCATGGCACCCACACTGCATGATCTACTCGGCATCGACCCGGACGACCCCCACACCGCAGCAGGCCTGGAAGACGCCGAGGCCTACGCCGCACTGGTGGAGACGCTCGTCGTGGCCCGCCAGAAGCGCGGCCTCACCCAGCGCGAGGTCGCACAGCGCATGGGGACATCCCAGTCGACCGTCTCCGAGTTCGAACGCGTCGGAGGCGACGCCCGCTACTCCACCCTGCAGCGTTACGCGCGGGCCGTCGATGCCCGGCTCCACAGCATGGTCGACCACACCTGCTCGGCCGTCGCACCGGCCTGGCAGCCGGCCCCCGTGGAGGTCGAGGTCCACGTGGCCGTCCGTGAACGGGGGCCCGGGCCACGACCCGCAGCCTGGGAGCCGGACAGCCAGAGGCCGGTGACGGCGTGATGGCGGGTCGGTCCACCGACAGGCCGACTCGGCGATTCGCGTCCGTCGGCGAGATCACCGAGGCCGCCGAACTCCTGGACGTCACGTTCCTGGAGGTCTCAGGCCGTCGGCTCTTCGACCAGCAGGAGGATCGCGAGGAGGCGGAGAGCCGGACGACACTCCTCACATGGCTCCGCGAGCGGGACGGCGGAACCGTCCTGGAAGTGCGGTGCCGCCTTGAGCTGGCCGGCACCCAGGCGGACTTCGCCGTCGATGCGACGGCCGCGTTCTCCGTCGGCGAGCCGTTCGAACTGGCGGAAGACCTCCAGCGGCAGTTCATCGAGCAGATCGGGGTCACCGTGCTCTACCCGTACCTGCGGGAGTCGCTGCACAGCACCGCGACGAGGCTCGGTGTGGATACCCCGATGCTCTCGCTGCGCAACCCCTGGCAGCCGACGAAGTAGGCAAGCAGGCCCGTGATCATGAATATTCACAGGCGGCAGCGTTAACCTATGCAAAATCCAAAGGTGAACTACGTAACATGCCTTGCATTCGAAGTCATCTGGTTTGCCCGCATGCTGAGATTCGTGCGATAGTCGAAGCAGCCCAACGGCGGGCGACACCGCACGCCGCCCTGGGCAGATGACTTCGGCGGGCCCGACCTGGCACTGCCGACGCCCATCGCGCGGCACGCACCCCCTTGGCCGGCGCGATGACTTGCAAGGGCCCCCGCCCGCCGGACCACGGCGAATTCCGGGGGCCCTGCGCGTTTCCCCGGGAAAACGCCGACCGGCCGAACGCCTCAGCTCCGCTCGCGCACCTTCAGCTCGAACCACACGCCCTTGCCCCGCGGCAGCAGGTCCGCGCCCCAGCGGTCGGCGAGGTCGTCGACGACCCTCAGCCCCCGCCCGCGCTCGTTCACCGGCTTGGCCTCGGCGAGGATCATGCAGGGCAGCGCCCGGGAGGAGTCCCGGACCTCGATCCGGAGCCAGCCGGGCTTGCGGCTGACGTGCAGTCCGATGGTGCGGCCGGCCGCGTGCCGCACCGCGTTGGACACCAGCTCACTGGTGAGCAGTTCCCCGGCCTCCAGGTGCTGGTGGAGCTCCCAGGACTCCAGGACCGAGAGCACCAGCCGACGGGCCACCGGGCCCGACTCCGGCCGGGACGGCAGCCGTACCTCGTTGGGCGCGGACTGGTCGCACAGTCTGCTGGAGTACATCTCCTCCAGCTCCGCGGAGCTGAGCCGCTCCAACGCCGAGAGCCCGCCGCCCTGGACGTCGATCCAGGACACTTCGGCGACCGCGCCGACCCCGGAAACCAATGACTGATCTGCTTCGCCCCAACCCGCCATGCGGACCATCATTGCGGAACGCAAGCAGCCGCGTACGGACAATGAGCAAACGATCTCTCCGAGTCGGCATATGCCGGATGCAAGAAGGGGTCCCCCCGGCCGACTTCCGTCAATCCCGGGTTGACCCCTCCCCCACCTCAGCGGCCGTTTACCAGGTGCTCCACGGGACGTTCCAGCCGCTCAGCCCGTTCGACGGGTCGAGCGTCTCCTTCCGGATCGAGTTCTTCACGATCATCACGTCGCCGATCAGCGAGCCGTCGTAGAACTTGCCCGCCGACGTGCCGGAGCCGCCGCCCTCGACGTCCTTGAGGCCCACGCAGCCGTGGCTGACGTTGTCCTCCCCGAAGGTCCTGCTGCTGCTCCAGTAGTTGCCGTGCACGTACGTGCCGGAGTCGGTGAGCCGCATCGAGTGCGGGACCTGGAGGTCGTACGGCGCGCCGGTCATGCCGGGCATGCTGCTGGACTGCATCCGCACCACGCCCTCCTTGGACATGACCACCATCGTGCCGTTCCAGGTGGGGTGTTCGGGCGCGCCGGCGCTGATGTCGATCTCGCTCGACTGACCACCCTGTACGACCGTCATCTTGTGCGCAGCGGCGTCAACCGTCGAAATCTGGGACCGCCCGATCGTGAAGGGCTCGTCCCGGTCCGTGCCGTACACCCCGGGGGCGATCTCGACGCTCTTCAGCCGGTACTTGACGGTCACCTTGGTGTCCGGCGCCCAGTACTGCTCGGGGCGGAAGTCCAGCCGGCGGTCGCCGAACCAGTGACCCTTGACCACGGTGCCGTTGCTGGTCTCGAAACTGATGCCCTTCGCGACCTCGTCCCGGTTCTTCACGTCCTTGCTGAAGTTCACCGAGACGATCATGCCGACGCCGTAGGTGGCGTTGTTCTCCACGTTGTCCGAGGCCTTGGCGAGCGCCGTCGGGGTCAGCGTGGTGAAGTCGCTGTCCGCCGCGGCGACCGCGCCGTCGGCGTCCGCGGCCATCGCGCTGACCCGGTAGGCGGTGCCCACCTCCAGGCCGGCCGTGGGCGTCCAGGAGGCGCCGTCGGCGGAGATCGTCCCGGGGACCTCCTTGCCGGTCCTGTCGCTCACCTTGACGGTGGTCAGCTTGCCCCCGGTCGCGCCGACCTTGAGCGCGTTCGGCGCCACGTCCACCGAGCCGGCCTTGGGCTCGATGCTCACGGCGGCCGTGGAGACCTTCGGCGCCTTGCTGGTGGGCGCCGCCTCCGTGGGCTTGGCGCTCGCCGCACCGGCCGCCAGATCGGCCTTGGCCGCACTCCCCCCGCCGCCCCCGTTCCCCCCGCTTGCCCCGCCGCCCCCACCGCAGGCGGCCGTCAGCGCCATCGCGCCGCCGACCAGCCCGACGGCCACCACTCTGCGTATCGACCTCATCGCCGATTCCCTCCCTCAGAAGATCCGAGAAACTCCCCGTGGACCCGACGGACCCGACCGGTATACGCAGTCGGCCACCGGAAAGGTTGCGCCATGCGTGGGGCTCCTCGCCCCGGAAACCGCGGCGGCCCGACCCCAACGAGTGAGGACCGGGCCGCACGACGGATGTCAGACGCCGAAGAGGCCTACCAGGCGGCCCAGTCGACGTTCCAGCCGCCGAGCCCGTTGGAGGGCGCGACGGTCTTCTCCTTGGTGTTCACGACCTTGATCGGGTCGCCGATCATCGAGTCGTTGAAGAACTTGCCGGCGACCGAGGAGTCGCTGCCGCCCTTCACGTCCTGCATCGACACGCAGCCGTGGCTGGCGTTGGTCTTGCCGAACGGGCTGGCCCAGTAGTTGCCGTGCACGAAGGTGCCGGAGGTGGTCAGCCGCATCGCGTGCGGCACGTCCTGGATGTCGTACTCGCCGCCGAGACCGACGGTCTGCGAGTTCATCCGGGTGACCTTCTCCTTGGACATGACCACCATCGTCCCGCCCCAGGACGGCGTGGCGTCCGCGCCGAGGGTGACCGGCAGGGTGGCGCTCTGGCCGTCCCGCTCGACGGTCATCTGGTGCGACTTGGCGTCCGCGGTGGAGATCATCGACCGGCCGATGGTGAACGGCTCGTCCTTGTCCACGTCGCCGTAGATGCCCGGGGCGACCTCGACGTTCTTCAGCCGGTACTTGACGGTCACCTTGGTGCCCGGCGCCCAGTACGCCTCCGGACGGAAGTCCACCCGGCGGTCGCCGAACCAGTGGCCCTTGACCACGGTGCCGTTGCTGCTCTCGATGGAGATGCCCTTGACGACGGCTTCCTTGTTCTTGACGTCCTTGTTGAAGTTCACCGAGACGATCATGCCGACGCCGTAGGTGGCACCGTCGCTGATGTTGTCGTTGGTGGAGATCTTCTTCTCGGGCGTCAGCGTGGTGAACGAGGTGGTGGACGCGGCCACCAGGCCCTCGCCGTCCTTCGCCTGGGCGTTCACCTTGTACGCCATGCCGACCGCGAGCGCGCCCGCGGGCTTCCACCCGGAGCCGTCCGGCGTGATCGCGCCCTCGACCGGCTTGCCGTCCTTGTCGGTCACCTCGACCGTCGTCAGCTTGCCGTTCGAGACGGACACCTGCAGCCCGGTCGGCGGGACGTCCAGGGCTCCGTCCTTCGGCTCCACGGCCAGCACCGCGGCCGAGGGCTTCGGCGTGGCCGACCCGCCCCCATCCGCCGCGGCCGAGGCCGCGCTGCCGCCACCCGAACCCCCCGTACCGCCCGAACCGCTGCCCTTGTCGTCACCACAGGCCGCGGTGAGCAGCAGTACCCCGCCCATGACCAGCGCCATCGCACTCTTCCGCCCGTAGCGGTTGGTGGTGCGTATCGCGGTGCCGGCCGTCTTCCCCGTCTTCACGGTTTCTCCCCTCCCGGTATTCACTCTCTTGACGCGTTGAGTGCCCCCGTGAGTTGCACCGGACGTGGATCTTTCCGGGCCGGGCTGCGGGCGCGCCGGAGCAGGATAGCTAAGCCGTCCGAGTGAATCCTGAGAGGAGTCGGTTGACGCGGGCGTGAACCCGTGGTGAAGACAGGACGTAAGGGGCGAACGGGACTTACGGCAGCGCCGAAGCCGACGGAGCGGCTGTCGGAGTGGCGGACGAAGCGGCCGGCCCCCGGCCCAGCGCGCTCCCCGCCACCCACTGCTCCCACGGCACGTTCCAGCCGTTCAACCCGTTCTGCGGCGGCACGAAGTCCCCCGAGGAGGCCCTCACCTCCAGCACGTCCCCCTCCAGGGTGTGCTCGAACAGCCAGCCCGCCGGGGAGTCCTTGCTCGCCCCGCCCTTGACGTCGGAGAGCCCGATGCAGCCGTGACTGGTGTTGGCCGAGCCGAACACCCCCGGCTCCGCCCAGTAGTTGCCGTGCACGAAGGTGCCGGAGGCGGTCAGCCGCATCGCGTGCGGCACGTCCTTGATGTCGTACTCGTCGCCCATGCCGACGGTCTGCGAGTTCATCCTGGTCACCTTGTACTTCTCCGACACCACCATCACCCCCCGGTAGGTGGAGTGGTCACGGCTGCCGCCGGAGACCTTCAGCACCCGCACCACCTTGCCGCCCTGCCCGGCGCGGACGGTCAGGGTGTGGGCGTCCAGGTCGACGGTGGAGACCTGCGCCCGCCCGATGGTGAAGTGCAGGTCCCTGCTCTGGGTGCCGTACTCCCCCGGCGCGCCCTGCACGTCCTTCAGCCGCAGCGCCACCGTGACCCTCGTCCCGGCCGCCCAGTACCCCTGCGGACGGAAGTCCAGCCGCTGCCCGCCGAACCAGTGCGCGGCCACCGGCACCGGCGGGTCGGCGGTGACCTGCACCGCCCGCTCCACCGCCGCCCGGTCGGTGATCGGACGGCTGAACCGCAGCGAGACCGGCATCCCGACCCCGACCGTGGAACCGTCCTCCGGGGTGAAGAACGCCACGAAGGTGTGCGTCGGGGTGACGGTCGTGAACGCCGAGTGCTGGGCCGCCCGCTGCCCCTGGTCGTCCTCCGCCACGGCGTCCACGGTGAAGGCCGTCCCGAGCGGCAGCGGCCCGTCCGGCACCCACTCCCCGCCGGAGGCCCCGATCGTGCCCGGCACCTCCGTGCCCTTCGCGTCCGCCAGCCGCACCGAGACCAGCCGCCCCTGCGCCACCGTCACCCGGACGGCCCCCTCCGGCCGCACGTCCTGCGCCCCGTCCGCCGGCTGCACCGCGAGCACCGCCCGCGACGGCGCCGCCGGCACCGTCCGCCCACCCGGCCCCACCGCGTCCCCGTCCGGCACCGCCGGAGGCCCGCCGCACCCCGCCAGGACCGCCACGCAGCAGGCCACCGCCGCCGCGCCCCGCGCCCACACCCGTCCACGGCGCCGCATCCCGGGGCCCTCCCACTGTTCAAGTCCGACGCCCGGAACAACGAGAACCCTCCCAACGAAGACACGCCGCCCCCGAAACCCCCACTCCCGAAACCCCGCACCGCTTCCGGCCGACACATTCCGGGAAAGAGAAGGTGAATGGACCCAGAACACCCCGCCCAGGGAGGCCCCCGCCATGGCGTCAGAACAGCCGCTGGACCCCGGCAGCTGCCAACCCCTCGGCGCCCGCTACCACCTGGACCGCACGGGCCGGCGAGGCACCAACTTCGCCCTCTGGGCCCCCGCCGCCGAAGCCGTCGAACTGTGCCTGTTCGACGAGGACGGCCAGGAGACCCGCCACCACCTCACCGAGCAGGACGTCCAGGTGTGGCACGGCTTCCTCCCCGGTGTGCGTCCCGGCACCCGCTACGGCTACCGCGTGCACGGCCGCTGGGACCCGTGGACCGGCGCCCGCTGGAACCCCGCCAAGCTGCTGCTCGACCCGTACGCCCGTGCCGTCGACGGCTGTTACACCTCCCACGACGCCGCCTGCGCCGCCGTCCGCACCTGGCCCGAGGCGGACGTCGCCGACACCGTCCGGGACAACCGCGACTCCGCGCCGTACGTCCCCAGGTCCGTGGTCGTCCACGACGAGGACGACTGGTCCGACGACCGCCGCCCGAAGACCCCGTGGGCCGAGACCGTCCTCTACGAGCTGCACGTGCGCGGCTTCACCATGCGCCACCCCGACGTCCCCCCGCCGCTGCGCGGCACCTACGCCGGCCTCGCCCACCCCGCCGCCCTCGCCCACCTCACCCGCCTCGGGGTGACGGCCGTCGAGCTGCTGCCGGTGCACCAGTACGCCAGCGAGGACCACCTCCAGGCCCGCGGCCTGGTCAACTACTGGGGCTACAACACGATCGGCTACTTCGCCCCGCACGCCGGCTACTCCGCCTCCGGCTCCCGCGGCGGCCAGGTCGGCGAGTTCAAGCGGATGGTCCGCGCCCTGCACGCCTCCGGGATCGAGGTCATCCTCGACGTGGTGTTCAACCACACCGCCGAGGGCGCCGAACTCGGCCCCTCGCTCTGCTTCCGGGGCATCGACAACGCCGCCTACTACCGCCTCCCGCCGAACCGCCCGCGCGGCTACGCCGACTACACCGGCTGCGGCAACACCCTGGACACCCGCCGCCCGCAGGCTCTCCGGCTGGTCACCGACTCGCTGCGGTACTGGGTCACCGAGATGGGCGTGGACGGCTTCCGCTTCGACCTGGCCGCCGCCCTGGCCCGCGGCGGGACGAACGGCGGCGACGCCGTCGACATGGACCACCCCTTCCTCGCCGCCGTCGCCCAGGACCCGGTGCTGAACCGTGTGAAGCTGATCGCCGAACCGTGGGACGTCGGCCCGGGCGGCTACCAGGTCGGCGGCTTCCCCCCGCTGTGGGCCGAGTGGAACGACAAGTACCGCGACACCGTACGGGACTTCTGGCGCGGCGCCCGCCCGGACGTGCGCGAGCTCGGCTACCGCCTCTCCGGCTCCTCCGACCTCTACCAGCGGGCCGGCCGCCGCCCGTACGCCTCGGTCAACTACGTGACGGCGCACGACGGTTTCACCCTGCGCGACCTGGTCTCCTACGACCGCAAGCACAACGAGGCCAACGGCGAGGACAACCGGGACGGCACCGACGACAACCGCTCCTGGAACCACGGCGCCGAGGGCGAGACGACCGACGAGCGGGTCAACCGGCTGCGCCTGCGCCAACTGCGCAACCTGACGGCCACCCTGCTGCTCTCGGCCGGCGTCCCGATGCTCACCGCCGGGGACGAGCTGGGCCGCACCCAGGGCGGCAACAACAACGCCTACTGCCAGGACAACGAGGTCGGCTGGCTGGACTGGTCGCTGCTGGAGCAGCCCGGCTGGCAGGACCTGTGCGCGCTCACCGCCCGGCTGGTCCGGCTGCGCCGGGCCCACCCGGTGCTGCACCGGCGGGCGTTCTTCTCCGGCCGGGCCACCACCCCCGGCGGCCGGCCCGACCTCACCTGGTTCACCCCGCGCGGCACGGAGATGACCGAGGCCGACTGGTTCGCGCCCACCGCCTGCCTCGGCATGCTGCTCTCCGGCTCCGCGCTGCCCGAACGGGACCCGGCCGGGCGGCCGATCGGCGACGACGGCTTCCTGCTGCTGCTCAACGCGGGCCACGAACCGGTGGTGTTCACCCTGCCGGCGGCGGCGCCGGCGCCCGGCTGGGAGACCGTGGTCGACACCGCCGCCGCACACCCCGCCGACCCGTCCCCGAC
>NZ_JBHVET010000186.1:0-12165 GCF_042802135.1 Kitasatospora sp. NPDC057512 | reverse complement strand
GCTGCGAGAGGCTCCCCAATGTCTGTGCGCCGCCAGGGACTCGAACCCCGGACCCGCTGATTAAGAGTCAGCTGCTCTAACCAACTGAGCTAGCGGCGCCTGCTGACCTGGAAAACAATACACGGTTCCGAGGGGTGCCTCGAACCATCGCCGAGCCGTCCCTGAACCGCCCCCGAACCGCCCCCCGGGTCACCCGCGCACGAGCCGGGCGGCGACCGCGCGATCCGTCCCTTTCCTTCCGGTTGGTCCGGAGTTCGCCGCTGGTTAGGGTGGAACGGTGCCCCGCCCCCAGCCAGGCCACCGCGCCGCGCGGACGACGGTAGCCACCCTGCTGCTGCTCAGCGCCGTGGCGTACACCGCCTGGGTGCTGGAGGTCGTGCTGAGCACCGGACTCGACCCGGTGCAGGCGTACATCAGCGAACTCGCCGCCGAGGACCAGCCGCTGGGCGGCCTGTTCCGGGCCACCGACCTGGCCGCCGGACTCTGCCTGCTCGCCGCCGCCGGCACCGCCCTCGCCACCGGGCGGGTCGGGGCCTCGCGGCGGCGGCGCTGGGCGCTGGCCGGCTGGTCCGCGCTCGCCCTGTTCGGTGCCGCGACCGCCGCCGACTCCCGGCTGCCACTGAGCTGCGCCCCCACCAGCGACGAGATGTGCGCCGCCCGGGAGACCGCCGGGCTCGTCCCCGCCACCCACACCGCGCACGCGGTCACCAGCAGCCTCGCCATGGCCGGGGCGCTCACCGCACTGGTCTCGCTCACCGTGGCCGCCCGGCGCTACCGCTGGTGGCCGCCGGTGCGCCGGTTCGGGCCCTGGCTGCTGGGCGCCGAGCTGCTCGCCACCGGCTGGAGCCTCGCCTCGATCGCCGCCTTCCAGGCCGGGCGCGGCACCTGGGCGCTCGGGGCCGGGCAGCGGCTCCAGGTGCTGCTGGTCGCGCTCTGGCTCGGCCTGCTGGCCCTGGGCGTGGCCCGCTCGGACGGTTCGTACGGTACGGACGAGGACGCCGAGCGGGCCAAGAGGGACGAGGGAGACGAGGGAGACGAGGAGCGGCACCGTCCGACCGAACCGTTCCCGGGACGGAGGCCGACATGAGCACCGCCGGACCGGAGGCGGTCGGCCGGGCGCGCTTCCTGCGCGTCGACGGCGTCCCGCTGCACGTCCGCACCGAGGGCAGCGGCCCGGTCTGCCTGCTCTCCGGCGGCCTCGGCAGCAGCTGGTTCGACTGGGATCTGGTCGTCCCCTTCCTCGCGCCGTACCGCACCGTGGTCCGCTTCGACCGGCCCGGTTACGGGCTGAGCGCGGGGGAGCCCGCCACCGGGTGCCCCGCGCCGACGGCGGCCGGCGAGGCCGGGCGCATCCGGGCGGTGCTCGACGGCCTCGGGCTGCGGGAGCCCTGCACCGTGGTCGGGCACTCGCTCGCGGGCTTCCACGTCGAGGCCTTCGCCCGGCTGCACCCCGAGCGGACCGCCGGGCTGGTGCTGGTGGACGGCAGTGTGGAGGCGGCGGCCCGGCCCTACCCGGCGCCCGGTGCGCGCGACCTGGCGGCCCGGGCGGCGGCCGGCGCCGCCACCGCCCTCGCCGTGCCCTACCTGCTGGGCCCGACCGCCCGCCGGGCCATGGCCCGGCTGTCCACCGTCCGCCGCGAGGACCTCGCCCCGGCGCCGCTGGTCCGGCACTGCTACCGCACCGGGCGGGCGCTGCGAGCGCTGCTGCGGGAGAATGGCCGCTACCTCGACACGGCCGCCGAACTGGACGAGCTGCGACGCACCCGGCCGCTGGCCGAGGACCTGCCGGTCACCGTGCTGGCCGCCGACGACGGCTGCCGGACCCGCCGCACCGAGGACTGGTTGGCCCGGCAGCGGGAGTTGGCGGCGCTGCTCGGGGCGGACTTCCGCACCACCGCCCCGGCCGGGCACCTGGTGATGTTCGACCGCCCGGACGCGGTGGCCTCGGCGGTGCTCGACACCCGCTGAGCGGTCGGCCCGGGTGTCGGAGGCCCGGCTCAGCCCCCGGGCCGGAAACGCCTCAGGCCCGGAAACGCCTCAGGCCGCCCACCGGAGTGGACGGCCTGAGACCTTGCCATGTGCGCCGCCAGGGACTCGAACCCCGGACCCGCTGATTAAGAGTCAGCTGCTCTAACCAACTGAGCTAGCGGCGCTTGCTGACGTCGAAGACTTTACACGCCGCCGACCGGATCCACCGAATCGTGTTCGAGTGGTCACTGATCGTCACTGCCTCCGGTCGTCGGTTCCGGGTGGTGGCAGGCCGCCTGGTGGTCCGCCCCGGGGGCGCCGCCGAGCAGGGCCGGCCGCTCCTGCTCGCAGCGGGCCCGGTCCGCCGGGGCGGTGAGCGCGGCGTAGCGCGGGCAGCGGGTGCGGAAGACGCAGCCGGTGCGGCGCTCGGTGGGCGGGGGCGGGTCGCCGGCCAGCAGGATGCGGTCGCGGGCGCGCTCGGCGGCGGGGTCGGGCAGCGGGACGGCGGAGAGCAGGGCGCGGGTGTACGGGTGGCGGGGGCGGTCGAAGACGGCGGAGACCTCGCCCTGCTCGACCGTCCGGCCGAGGTACATCACGCTGACCCGGTCGGCGAGGTGCCGGATCACCGAGAGGTCGTGCGAGACGAACAGGTAGGAGAGGCCCAGCTCGGCCTTGAGGGCCTGGAGCAGGTTGAGCACCCCGGCCTGGATGGAGACGTCCAGGGCGGAGACCGGTTCGTCCAG
The DNA here is from genome assembly GCF_042802135.1 of Kitasatospora sp. NPDC057512. Lineage (NCBI taxonomy): Bacteria > Bacillati > Actinomycetota > Actinomycetes > Kitasatosporales > Streptomycetaceae > Kitasatospora > Kitasatospora sp. NPDC057512. The sequence goes on along the minus strand of NZ_JBHVET010000186.1, from coordinate 9,454 downwards.
CACCAGCAGCCCGGGTCGGACGGCGAGCGCCCGGGCGATCGAGACGCGCTGGCGCTGGCCGCCGGAGAACTGGTGCGGGTAGCGGACGGCGTGCTCCGGGTCGAGGCCGACCTGGCGCAGCAGCTCGGGCACCCGGCGGGTGATCTCCTCGCGCGGGGTGCGCTGGGCGAGCAGCGGTTCGGCGACGATGTCGCCGATCGGCATCCGGGGGTCGAGGCTGGCCATCGGGTCCTGGAAGACGATCTGCACCCGGGCGCGGAGCCGGTGGGCCTCGGCCCGGGTGAGCGTCGCGGTGTCGCGGCCGAGCAGTTCGATCCGGCCGGTCTCCGGGGCGCCGAGCCGCAGCAGTTCGAACAGGGTGGTGGACTTGCCGGAGCCGGACTCCCCGACCAGGCCGAGGGTCTCGCCCTCCCGCAGGTCCAGGTCGACGCCGTCCACGGCGTACACCTCGCCGACCTTGCGCTTGAACACCGTGCCCTTGAGGAGCGGGAACGTTTTTCCCAGGCCGCTCACCGACAGCACCGGTGCCCGGGTGGAGCGGTCGACGGGGCCGACGGCGGTCGGCAGCTCCGGAACGGGGTAGACCTCGGCCGGCGCGGGCCGCCGCTCGGCGAGCTCCGCCGACCGTACGCAGGCCGACAGGTGCCCCTCCGTACCCTCCAGGGCGGGCTCGGCCGTCGTGCAGCGCTCCTCCGCGAGCGGGCAGCGCGCCGCGAACGGGCAGCCCGGGGGCAGTTCGGCCATCGGTGCCGGGGTGCCGGGGATCGGTACGAGCGGACCGCCGCGCCCGTCCAGCCGGGGCAGCGCGCCGATCAGGCCGAGCGAGTAGGGGTGGCGCGGGGCCGCGAAGAGCTCGTCCACCCCGGCCGTCTCGACCACCCGTCCGGCGTACATCACCGCGACCCGGTCGGCCGCCCCGGCGATCACCCCGAGGTCGTGGCTGACCAGGACGAGCGCCGCGCCGGTCTCCCGCTGGGCGGTGCGCAGCACGTCCAGCACCTGGGCCTGGATGGTGACGTCGAGGGCGGTGGTGGGCTCGTCGGCGAGCAGGATGTCGGGATCGTTGGCGACCGCCATGGCGATCATCGCGCGCTGCCGCATGCCGCCGGAGAACTCGTGCGGGAAGCTGTCCAGGGCCCGGTCGGGCGCCGGGATGCCGACCAGGTCGAGGAGTTCGGCGGCCCGGCGGCGCGCGGCGGCCCGGTCCACCCGCTGGTGGACGCGGACCGCCTCGGCGATCTGGTCGCCGATCCGGTAGACCGGGGTGAAGGCGGACAGCGGGTCCTGGAAGACCATGGCGATCCGCCGGCCGCGGATCGCGGCGAGCTCCCGGCCCGGCAGCCCGACCAGTTCCCGCCCGTCCAGCCGCACCGAGCCGCTGACGCGCGCCGTGCCGGGCAGCAGCCCGAGCACGGACAGCGCGGTCACGGACTTCCCGGAGCCGGACTCGCCGACGATGCCGAGGGTCTCGCCGCGCCGCAGGGTGAGGTCCACCCCGCGGACGGCGGGGACGGGGCCGTCGGGCCCGGCGAAGTCGACCCGCAGGTCCCGGACGGCGAGCAGCGGGGTTTCGACGGTGGTGGTCACGGGAGCTTCCTACGGCTGGCAGGGCGGTGGGTACGGCGGGCGGACCGGGCGGACCGGGCGGACCGGGAAGAGCGGGAAGAGCGGGTGGACCGGGACCGGGGGGGCGCGGCCCCGGAGGTGGGGTCGAGGGCGTCGCGCAGCCCGTCCCCGATCAGGTTGACGGCGAGCACGAACAGCACCAGCAGCGCCGCGGCGAAGTAGAACAGCCAGGGGAACACCGGGGCCTCGCCGGTCCCGGCGGCGAGCAGGGTGCCGAGCGAGACGTCCGGCGGCTTGACCCCGAAGCCGAAGTAGGAGAGCGCGGTCTCGCTCATCACGGCGCCGCCGACCGCGATGGTGGCGTCGATGATGAGGAAGGAGGCGACGTTCGGCAGGATGTGCCGGCTGATGATCCGCAGCGGCCGTACGCCCATGAACCGTGCGGCGCGGACGAATTCGCGCTCGCGCAGGGAGATGGTCATCGAGCGGACCACCCGGGCGGTGATCATCCAGTTGAACAGCGCGAGCAGCAGGACGAAGGCGATCCAGCCGGCGCTCTTCAGCCGGGCCGAGACGATGGTGATGATCAGGAAGGCGGGGAAGACCAGCAGCAGGTCCACCAGGAACATCAGCGCCCGGTCGGCCCAGCCGCCGAAGTAGCCGGCGCAGGCGCCGACCACGGAGGCCAGCCCGGTGGAGAGCAGCGCCACCAGCAGGCCGATGACCAGCGACTTCTGCAGGCCGCGGACGGTCTGCGCGAAGACGTCCTGGCCGACCCCGTTGGTGCCGAACAGGTGCTCGGCGGAGGGGGGTTGGTGCAGCGCGGAGAAGTCGGGGGTGGCGTAGTCCCAGGGCGTCAGGTACGGCCCGCCGAAGGCGAGCGCGAACAGCAGCAGCACCATGACGGCGCCGACCACGGCCCCGCGGGCGGCGAGCAGCCGGGCGAGGACGAGCCGGCCGCGGCCGGTGGCCCGGGGCGGGCGGCCGGCGGGTGCGGAGGGCTCGGCGGGGCCGGCCGGTTCGGCCGGTTCGGCGGTGGTGGCGGTGGTCAACTCGGCTCTCCTCCGGTCAGGACCGCACGCGCGGGTCGAGGGCGGCGTGCAGGGTGTCGGCGAGGAAGCCGGAGACGAGCACGACGACGGCGGTGAACAGGTTGATCGCCACCACCGAGTTGACGTCCTGTTCGTTGATCGACTTGATCAGCCACTCGCCCATGCCGTGCCAGCCGAAGATCGTCTCGGTGAAGATCGCGCCGGTGAAGATGCCCAGGAAGCTGTAGGCGAACATGGTCGACATCGGGATCACCGCGGTCCGCAGCCCGTGCTTGAGCAGCGCCCGGCCGCGGGTCAGACCCTTGGCCTCGGCGGTGCGCAGGTAGTCGGAGCCGAGTACGTCGAGCATGGTGCCGCGCTGGTAGCGGCTGTAGGTGGCGAGACCGCCGAGGGCCAGCGAGATGGTGGGCAGCAGCAGGTGCAGCGCCCAGTCGGCGAGGTGGGTGCCGAGGCCGCCGGCGAGTCCGGGGGTCTCGTAGCCGGTGAACGGGACCACCTCGTGGCCGGCCGCGTCCTTGGCGGCGATGGCGCCGTTCTTGAGGAACAGCGCGACCAGGAAGACCGGGGTGGAGAGCAGCACGAAGGACAGCACGGTGAGCAGCCGGTCGGAGATCCGGTACTGGCGCACCGCGCTCCACGCCCCGGCGGCGACGCCGAGGACCATGCCCAGCAGGCTGCCGAGCAGCAGCAGTCGCAGCGAGACCCAGACCCGGCGGCCGAAGTCGTCGGTGACCGGGGTGTCGTGGATGGTCCGGCCGAGGTCGCCCTCCAGCAGCCCGCCGGCCCAGTGGCCGAAGCGCTCGACCACCGGGGTGCGGTCGTTCAGGTTGAGCGCGGTGAGCTGGCGCTCGACCGATTCGACGGACGGCCGGGGGACCTTGGCCTCGAAGTAGGTGCGCGGCTGCAGGGCGGTCGCGGAGATCGCGTACGCCAGGAAGACGGCGGCGATCAGCAGCACCGCGTAGTAGCTCAGCCGCTTCGCCAGGAAGCGGAGCATCAACGGCCGCCCGTCGCGGTGCGGGTGGGGCCGACGCGTCTGGTGGGCATCGGGTGGTGGCCTCCGGTCCGGGCCCGGGTCGGGGCGTCGGGTGACAGGGTTCGTCGCGGTTCGTCGGGTCGTCAGATGACGTCGTTCGCCGGGCAGTTGGGAAAACGCAGGTCAGAGTGAAGCACCCGGGCACTGAGACGGTGTTGCGCCCGTGTTGCCGCGTGTGACTTTTCGATCAGGTGTGCTCTCCTCCCCCTGGTGGCGGATCTGATCCGCTGTTACGTTCTGCTCGCCCGGTGCCGAATTGGCTGCCCACGCTCAAGCCCCGCCACACCTCTCGCGCCCCAACTCCCGTCATCGATCCCAGGGGGACCCTCATGGACGCTTCCACCACGGCCCGCCGCCTCGGCCGGGCCGCCGCGCTCGCCGTCGCCGTCGCGCTCGCGGTCACCGCGTGCACCTCGGGCGGGACCGGATCCGCCGACAAGGTGGCCAAGAGCGAGCCGCCGAGACAGGACTCCGAGGACATCAACCCCAAGGCGCCGGACCAGATCAAGGACGGCGGGGAGGTGCGCTTCCAGCTGGACCAGTGGATCACCCAGTGGAACCCGCTCCAGGTGGACGGCGGCTCCTACACCGACACGGTGAACCTCATCCGCGCCCTGGAGCCCTCGCTCTTCCGCACCGATGCCTCCGGCGCCTTCCGGGCGGACCCGGACTACCTGGTGGGGGCCGAGGTCACCTCGACCTCGCCGCAGGTGGTCACGTACCGGCTGAACCCCAAGGCCACCTGGTCGGACGGCAAGCCGCTGAGCTACCTGGACTTCAAGGCCGACTGGCAGGCGGGCAACGGCAAGGACCCGGCGTACAACATCTACGACCCGTCCGGCTACGAGCTGATCTCCGCGGTCGAGCAGGGCGCCGACCCGAGCGAGGTCAAGGTCACCTTCTCGGAGCCGTACGCGGACTGGCAGAACCTGTTCCGCCCGCTGATCCCGGCGGCCGGCATCGCCACCCCGGACGACTTCAACAAGGGCTGGGTGGAGAAGGTCCCGATCACCGCGGGCGCGCTGAAGATCGGGGTGGCGGACAAGACCGCGCAGACCATCAGCCTGGTGCCGGACCCGGCCTGGTGGGGCACCCGGGCCAAGCTGGACAAGATCACCTTCCGGGTGATGGACAAGGCCGCGAGCATCCAGGCGTACCTCAACAACGAGATCGACTTCGCCTCGGCCGGCACCGCCGCCGCGTACGGGCAGCTCAAGAACGCCAAGGACACCACGATCCGGGCCGCCAGCCCGTGGGACGAGGTGCACATCTCCTTCGGCGGCACCGGCGCGCTGGCGGACCGGACGGTCCGCCAGGCACTCGGCAAGGCGCTCGACCGCTCGGCGCTGATCAAGATCGCCAACAACGGGGTGCCGGTGGAGTTCAAGCCGCTCGGCAACCACATCATCATGCCCAACCAGACCGGCTACCAGGACAACTCCGGTGAGTGGGCGACGTTCGACCTGGCCGCGGCCAGGAAGCTGCTCGACCAGGCCGGCTGGAAGGAGTCCGGCGGCGGCCAGCCGCGCACCAAGGACGGCAAGCCGCTGGAGCTGCACTGGGTGCTCAGCGACGGCACCGCGCAGGCCCAGCTCGACCTCGCCACCGCGGCGGCGGCGATGTGGCAGGCGGCCGGGGTCAAGGTCGACCTGGACAAGGTGGCGGCCAACGACTACTTCGCCAAGTACGTCACCCCGGGCAAGTTCGACATCGCGAGCTGGCGCAACACCGACTCGTTCCCGAACTCCAAGAGCCTGGCCAACTTCCGCCTGCCGGTGGGCGACAACACCTTCAGCAACCCCTCCCGGCTGGGCACCCCGGAGATCGACGCCCTGCTGAAGAAGGCGGCCGGGACGGTCGACCCGACGGAGGCCGCGAAGCTCTACAACCAGGCGGACGCGAAGATCTGGGAGCTCGGCCACACCGTCGAGCTCTACCAGCGGCCCGCCGTGGTGGCGACCCGCAAGGGGCTGGCCAACTACGGGGCCTTCGGTCTCGCCCAGGAGGACTACAGCAAGCTCGGCTGGGAGAAGTAGCCGGCGCCGGGGCGGGGCGGGCCGCACGGCAGGCGCTGGCGAGCAGCGCGGTGATCACGAGGCCGGTGGCGCGGACGCGGGGGGATCGGCTCCGCCGCCCCCGCTGTCCCGCCACCCGCCTTGACCTTCCGCGTTGCCCGCACGCCACCCGTGTCGTGGGGCCCGGCAGGGCCCGCGCTCTTCCAACCGGGGAAGAATCTAGCGGTGCTCCGGTCGCTCGCGACGCAGCGCGCGGGGCGCGCCCGGAAACCCGCCGCGCTGTCACCCGGTTCGCGCACCGGAGCGTCAACTACGGCTGACGGCAAGGAAAAAAGGGGACATACGGGGCCATCGTACCCGGGGGCGCGCGGCCTTTCCGGGCCGCGCCGGTGCGTGCACACCTGTTGCGCCCCCGTGCACAGCCGTCGCGCCGGTGCGTGCGCCGGGCCGGGGCCGCTGCCAGGATGCGCGGGACGGTCCCCCCGCCCTCCCCCCGACTCCCCGGAGCAGCTCCGATGGCCAGTGACCCCGCCTCGACGGCACCCCCCAGCCACCCCGTCGATCCGCCGCCGGTGCGCCGGATGGTCCCGCGCGACCGGAACGAGCCGCACCGGGTCGCCACCCCGCTGGAGCTCTTCTTCGACCTCTGCTTCGTGGTCGCGGTCGGCCAGGCCGGGCGCGAACTGGCGGGCTCCCTGGCGGCCGGGCACTACGGCGACGGCCTGCGCGGCTACGTGCTGGCCTTCTTCGCGATCTGGTGGGCCTGGATGAACTTCACCTGGTTCGCCTCCGCGTACGACGTCGACGACGTGCCGTACCGGGTCACCACGCTGGTGCAGATCGCCGGGGTGCTGATCCTCGCCGCCGGGGTGCCGCGGATCTTCGCCGCCCAGGACCTGACCCTGGGGATCGTCGGCTACGTGGTGATGCGCCTGGCGATGGTCACCCAGTGGCTGCGCGCGGCCGCCAGCGAGCAGGGCCTCGCGCGCCGGATCGCGCTGGGCTACGCGGCGGGGATCACGCTCTGCCAGGTCGGCTGGGTGGTGGTGCTGTTCCTGCCGCACGACGTCCAGCTGTACCTCTTCCCGGTCGGGGTGCTGTGCGAGCTGGCCGTGCCGGTGGTCGCCGAGCTGCGGATGCGGACCCCCTGGCACCCGCACCACATCGCCGAGCGGTACGGGCTGTTCACCCTGATCGTGCTCGGCGAGACGGTGGCGGCGGCGACCGTCGCGGTGCAGTCGGCGGTGGACGAGCACGAGGAGCTGGGCCGGCTGGTGCCGGTGGCGGTCGGCGGGCTGCTGATCTGCTTCGCGGCCTGGTGGATCTACTTCGCCCGGCCCGTCCACGAGCACCTGCGCTCCAACCGGCAGGCGCTGGTCTGGGGGTACGGGCACTACCTGGTGTTCGGCTCGGCGGCGGCGATCGGCACCGGGCTGGAGGTGGCGGTGGAGTCGGCGGTGCACCAGGCGCACATCTCCGAGACCGCCGCCACCGCGACGGTCACCGTGCCCACCGCGCTCTACCTGGTCACGGTCTGGTTCCTGCACTCCCGGCACACCAAGCGGGGCGCGGCGGCCCAGGCGGTGGCGCCGGTGGGGGCCGCGCTGGTGCTGGCCTGCACCGCGCTCGGCGGCTCCGGGGTGCTCGCGGCGGGCCTGGTCTGCGCGCTGATGGTGGCGTCGGGCGTGCTGGTCCACAGCCGGGAGAGCAGGCGGGCGGGCGCCCGCCGGGCGTACTGATCCACGGGGCGGGCCCCGTCCGACCCCGCGCTGTCCGAGCCGACCGCCGGCCGAACCGTCCGTCAGCCGACCCGTCCGTCAGCCGACCCGGCCCAGCAGCACCGGCTCGTGCCGCGCCAGCCAGTCCAGGTAGGCCGGGTTGACCTTGGCCAGATCCAGGTAGGCGGCCCGCAGTTCGCCGTACAGCGCGTCCAGCGCGGGCGGGCTGAGCACGCGCGGACGCCAGGTGAACAGCAGCCGGACGGCCAGCGGGTCCCCGTGCACCGGGCGGACCACCGTGCCGGGCCCGGGCAGCGAGGTCGGCTGGCAGGGGCGGACGGCCTCGCCGGAGGCGACCAGCTCGGCGGCGGTGGCGTTGTCCCGCACCTGCACCACCCGGGGGTTGAGCCCGGCCTCGGTGAACACCCGGCGCATCGCCGCGTACTCGTGGTCGGCGGTCGGGTCGACCATCCAGGTGTCCTCGGCGAGGTCGGCCAGGTGGACGACGTCGCGGGCGGCGGCCGGGTGCCCGGCGGCGAGCGCGACGAACTGCGGCTCCCGGGCCATCAGCACCCGGTGCTCGGCGTCCGGCGGCACCCGCAGCGGGAAGCCCTCGCACTCGTGGACGAAGGCCACGTCCAGCTGGTCGGCGGCGACCATCCGCAGCAGCGCGCTGGCCGAGATGTCCACGTGGATGGTGGTGTCGGTGTCCGGCAGCCGCTCGTGCACCCGGCGCAGCCAGGCCGCGACCGCCCGGCTGCCGACGCTGCCGATCCGCAGCCGCCGCTGCCGGCCGGGCCCGGCCGAGTCCCGCGCCTCCTGGCGGGCGGCGGCCACCAGGGCGGCCATCTCGGTGATCACCGGCCGGGCCCGGGAGAGCACCGAGTGGCCGAGCGCGGTGGGCCGGCTGCCGGTCTGCTCACGGGTGAACAGGGTGCCGCCGATGGCCCGTTCGATGCGGTGCAGCTGGGTGGTGAGGGAGGGCTGGGTCATGCCGAGCTGGAGCGCGGCCTTGCGGAGGCTGCCGCTGTCGGCGATCGCGCACAGCACCCGGAGGTGTCTCACGTCGAGCTCCACGTCGGGAGCATAGACGCCGCCGCACCTGTTCGCCAAGGACATGACAGGCATTCAAGGCATGCCGAAGGGCCGGCCGACGGATCGACCGGCTGAGCGGCCGACGGATCGGCCGGTGCGCCGCACGGCGGGGCCGGGCCGCCATGCGGTGGTGCTATCGCCGGTTGGCATCATCCGCGACGGCCCCGGCCGGGTCGAAGCTCGGGGACAGCAACCCGCCCCCGGCCACCGCCCGGGGCGGCCCCCACCGTGCGCCACGGCCGGGCCCGGCCCCCATCGGGTCCCGGCGAGCCGGCGCACCGCGAAACCGGAGCCCCCACATGAAACGATCCGCGCTGTCCGCCGCCCTGGGCCTGACCCTCGCGGCCGGCCTGGCCGTCCTGCCCGCCACCGCCGCGAACGCCGCGCCGGCCGCCCCCGCCGTCCAGGGCTACACCCCCTCGACGTACGCCGGTTCGGCCGCGGAGACGGCGAACAACCAGGCCTTCCTCCAGGCCGTGATGGCCTCCGCCAAGGCCAAGCGGGCCGCCGACCCGGGCCTGGCGACCGTCACCGTCACCTACGACACCTCGAACGCGCCCTCCTTCACCAGCCAGATAGCCCAGGCCGCGCAGATCTGGAACAGCTCGGAGACCAACGTCCAGCTCCAGGAGGCGAGCGGCAGCGGCGACTTCTCGTACTACGAGGGCAACGACAGTCGCGGCTCCTACGCCAGCACCGACAGCCACGGCCACGGCTACGTCTTCCTGGACTACCAGCAGAACCAGCAGTACAGCTCGCTCCGCGTGGTGGCGCACGAGACCGGCCACGTGCTCGGCCTGCCCGACGACTACTCCGGCCCGTGCAGCGAGCTGATGTCCGGCGGCGGCCCCGGCCCGTCCTGCACCAACCCGTACCCCGACGGCAACGAGCGCAGCCAGGTCGACTACCTCTGGGCGAACGGTCTCGCGGCGCGGAACTGACGCGAGCGGCAAGCGGGTTCGGGGTGGCGGT
>NZ_JBHVET010000185.1:0-12259 GCF_042802135.1 Kitasatospora sp. NPDC057512 | reverse complement strand
GCCATCGCGGCGATCGCGGCCGGCGGCGGGCCGACCCAGACCAGGCCCGCGTCCAGCACGGCCCGCGCGAAGTCGGCGCTCTCGGACAGGAATCCGTACCCGGGGTGGACGGCGTCGGCCCCGGCGGCGAGCGCGGCCCGGACGATCAGGTCGGCGCGCAGGTAGGTGTCGGCGGGCGCGGCGCCGGGCAGCCGGACGGCGGCGTCGGCCTCGCGCACGTGCGGGGCGCCGGCGTCCGGGTCGGAGTGGACGGCGGTGGTCGCGATGCCGAGCTCCCGGCAGGTCCGGAAGACCCGGCGGGCGATCTCGCCCCGGTTGGCGACCAGCAGGTTGGTGATCATCGTCTGGGGTCCCTCACATCCGGAAGACGCCGTAGCCACGCGCGCCCTCGACCGGCGCGTTGTGGATCGCGGACAGGCAGAGGCCGAGCACCGTACGGGTGTCGCGCGGGTCGATGACGCCGTCGTCGTAGAGCCGGCCGGACAGGAACACCGGCAGGGACTCGGCCTCGATCTGCTGCTCGACCATCGCCCGGATCGCCGCGTCCGCGTCCTCGTCGTACGGCCGGCCCTTCGCCGCGGCCGACTGCCGGGCGACGATCGACAGCACCCCGGCGAGCTGCTGCGGGCCCATCACGGCGGACTTGGCGCTCGGCCAGGAGAAGAGGAAGCGCGGCTCGTACGCCCGGCCGCACATGCCGTAGTGGCCGGCCCCGTAGGAGGCGCCCATCAGCACGGACAGGTGCGGGACGGTGGAGTTGGCCACGGCGTTGATCATCATCGCGCCGTGCTTGATGATGCCGCCCTGCTCGTAGTCCTTGCCGACCATGTAGCCGGTGGTGTTGTGCAGGAACAGCAGCGGGGTGTTCCGCCGGTTCGCCAGCTGGATGAACTGCGTGGCCTTCTGGGACTCCTGGCTGAACAGCACGCCCTGGGCGTTGGCCAGGACGCCGACCGGGTAGCCGTGCAGGCGGGCCCAGCCGGTGGCCAGGCTGGTGCCGTAGAGCGGCTTGAACTCGTCGAAGTCGGAGCCGTCGACGATCCGGGCGATCACCTCGCGCGGGTCGAAGGGCACCTTGAGGTCGCCCGGGACGATGCCCAGCAGTTCCTCCTCGTCGTACACGGGCGGCTCGGCGCTCCGGTCCGGGTCGGGGCCGGGCTTGCGGTGGTCGAGCCGGGCGACGATCCGGCGGGCGATCCGCAGCGCGTCCGCCTCGTCCGCCGCGACGTGGTCGGCCAGCCCGGAGACCCGGGCGTGCATCTCGGCGCCGCCGAGCGACTCGTCGTCGGCCTCCTCGCCGGTGGCCATCCGCACCAGCGGCGGGCCGCCGAGGAAGACCTTCGCGCGCTCCTTGACCAGCACGGTGTGGTCGGACATGCCGGGCACGTAGGCGCCGCCGGCCGTCGAGGTGCCGAACACCACGGCCACGGTGGGGACTCCGGCGGCGGAGAGCCGGGTGAGGTCGCGGAACAGGGCGCCGCCGGGGATGAAGATCTCCTTCTGGCTGGGCAGGTCGGCGCCGCCGGACTCGACCAGGTTGACCAGCGGCAGCCGGTTCTCCAGCGCGATCTCGTTGGCCCGCAGGGCCTTGCGGAGGGTCCAGGGGTTGCTGGCGCCGCCGCGCACCGTCGGGTCGTTGGCGGTGATCACGCACTCGACGCCCTCGACCACCCCGATGCCGGTGACCAGGGCCGCGCCCACCGGGTAATCGCTCCCCCAGGCGGCCAGCGGGGACAGCTCCAGGAACGGGGAGTCCGGGTCGACCAGCAGCTCGATCCGCTCGCGGGCCGGCAGTTTGCCGCGCTCGCGGTGGCGCTCCACGTACCGGGGGCCGCCGCCCGCCAGCGCCTTGGCGTGCTCGGCGTCGAGCTCGGCGAGCTTGGCGACCATCGCGGCGCGGTGCCCGGCGTACTCGGGCCCGGCCGGGTCGACGCGGGTGGGCAGGACGGTCACAGCAGGACCTCCGGGATGTCGAGGTGGCGGGCGCGCAGCCACTCCCCGAGGGCCTTGGCCTGCGGGTCGAAGCGGTGCCGGGCGGCGACGCCCTCGCCGAGCAGGCCGGTGAGGGTGAAGTTGACCGCCCACAGGTTCGGCAGCAGGTGCCGGGTGACGGGCAACTCGGCGGCCTCGGGCAGGAGTTCGCGCAGCTTCTCCACGGTGAGGACGTGCGCCAGCCAGCGCCAGCCGTCCTCGGAGCGGGCCCAGAGGCCGAGGTTGGCGTCCCCGCCCTTGTCCCCGCTGCGGGCGCCGGCCACCAGGCCGAGCGGGGCCCGCCGGGTCGGGCCCCCGGGGAGCGGGGCGGGCAACTCCCGGTCGGGCCAGGCGGGTTGGTCCGAGCGACCGGTGACGGGCGCCGGCGGTACGGCGATCCGGCGGCCGTCCGGCAGGACGGCGGTGTGCTCGACGGCCTTCGGGTCGACGGACACGGCGCTGAACACCCCGTACGGCGTGCCCGGTCCGGGCGGGGCGGTGAGGTGGAAGCCCGGGTACCCGGACAGCCCCGATTCGACGGCGGCCCTGCCGAGTTCGCGTCCGACCCGGGCCGGGTCCGGGTCACGGGCGGTCAGCCGCAGCAGCGCGGAGGCGGTCTCCTCGGTGGCGGCGTCCGGGTGGTCGGTGCGCACGAGGGTCCAGCGCAGTTCGGCGGGGCGGGCGGCGGGCGGCAGGGCGTCGGCGAACTGCCGCTCCGCCAGGGCGGCCTTGGCCTCGATGTCCAGGCCGGTGAGGACGTACACCACCTCGTTGAGGTGGCCGCCGAGCCGGTTGAGACCGGCCTTCAGGGTGGGCGGCGGGGCCTCGCCGCGCACGCCGTCGATCCGGACCCGGTCCGGGCCCTCCTCGGTGAGCCGCACGGTGTCCAGCCGGGCCGTGACGTCCGGGCCGAGGTAGCGCGGTCCGCCGGTCTCGTACAGGAGTTGGGCGGTGACGGTGCCGGTGGTGACGGCGCCGCCGGTGCCCGGGTGCTTGGTGATCACGCTGGAGCCGTCGGCGCGCAGTTCGGCCAGCGGGAAGCCGGGGCGGGTCACGTCGTGCTCGTGGAAGAAGGCGTAGTTGCCGCCGGTCGCCTGGGCGCCGCACTCCAGGACGTGCCCGGCCACCACGGCGCCGGCCAGGGCGTCCAGGTCCTCCGGGGTCCAGCCGAAGCGGGCGATCCCGGGGCCGACGACCAGCGCCGCGTCCGTCACCCGGCCGGTCACCACCACGTCGGCGCCGCCGGTCAGGCAGGCGGCGACACCGAACCCGCCGAGGTAGGCGTTGGCGGCCAACAGTCCCTCGGGCAGGCCGAGTTCGGCCCGGCGCGGGAGCAGGTCGTCACCCTCGACATGGGCGACGGCCGCCTCGACGCCGAGCCGCCGGGCCAGCGCGCGCAGCTCCTCGGCGAGCCGGGCCGGGTTGAGGCCGCCCGCGTTGACCACGATCTTCACGTCGCGCTCGCGGGCCAGGCCGAGGCACTCCTCCATCTGGCGCAGGAAGGTCCGGGCGTAGCCGAGCGACGGGTCCTTCAGCCGGTCCCGGGCGAGGATCAGCATGGTCAGCTCGGCCAGGTAGTCCCCGGTGAGCACGTCCAGTGGCCCGCCGGTGAGCATCTCCCGCACCGCGGCGAAGCGGTCCCCGTAGAACCCCGAGGCGTTGCCGATCCGCAGTACCGCGCCGTCGCGCACCAATGCGCCTCCCCTGCCGGTGAGTTGGGCGCGCCCTCGGTCGGGCGCCACCGCCAGCAGCGTGGCACCGCCCGCAGAAAAAAGCAATCACGCTTGCTTGTTTTCAGCGATCCGGTGTACCCGCCCGCGCCGCGGCGTCCGTACCGCGCCGGGTGCGCCCGCGGCGGCGGCGCGGGCGCCGGGGCGCGTCAGGCCGGCTGGACGGTGATCGTGCAGAGGCGCTTGGTGGCCCTGGTCAGGGCCACGTACAGGTCCCGCTCCCCGCCGGGGCGGGCCGTGGTGATCTCCTCGGGGTCCACCACGAGGACCCCGTCGAACTCCAGGCCGCGCGCCTCGGACGCCGGCACGACGCGCGCGTGGCGGGCGACGCCCCGGGCCGTCAGCTCCCCCACCCTGCTGTCCGCGCAGACCACTCCCAGCAGCTCGCCCGGGTGCGCGGCGCTCTGGGCGCGGAGTTCCCGGAGGACGGCGGCGGCCAACCCGTCCGGGGGCGTGGTCACGGTGCGGGGGCCCTCGCCGCTTCGCAGGGACCGGGTGGGCTTCTGGTCCGGGGCGATCCGCGCGAGCAGGCCCCGGACGCTCTCCAGGATCTCCTGCGTGGTGCGGTAGCTGACGGTCAGGTCGTGCAGCCTGAACCGCGGTCCGACGTGGGGGGCCAGCGCCTCCCTCCAGTCGCGTGCCGTCGCGACCGGGCCCGCCTGGGCGAAGTCGCCCACCAGCGTCATCGCCCTCGCCGGGCAGCGGCGGACGATCATCCGCCACTGCATGGCGGTCAGTTCCTGCGCCTCGTCGACGACGACGTGCCCGTACGTGCGCTCGGGAGGGCCGTCGACCAGGCTCGCCGCCTCGTCCAGCAGCGGCACGTCGGCATCGGTCCACGGGGCGTCCGGACCGCGCAGCAGCAGGGACCGCTCCTGCGCGGTCAGCCGGGGCAGCTGCTCGGCGAGGGCGCCGGCGTCCGTCAGGAGCGCCCGCACGAGGTCGCCGGGTGCCAGCCGCGGCCACAGCGCCTCCACCGCCCGGTCGAGGCCGGCGTCGTCGAGGAGATCGGCCCGGAGGGCGTCCAGGTCCAGCTCGTGGGCCGGGCCCGAGTCGGCCGCGCCTTCGGCTCGGTGCTGGGCCGCTCCCGTGAACCGGTCGAGGTCCAGGCCCGTCATCGCGACGGTGTCGGCGTCGATCCGCTCCAGGACGTCGCCCATGTCCCGTTGCAGCGCGTCGGTGACGGCGTCGACCAGGAGTTCCTTGAACACCTGGCGCGCGGGGTTGTGCCCCGGTACGGCCGCCACGGCGGCGTCGCGTGCCGTGGCGACCTCCTCGCCGGTCAGGTGGACCGGCTCCCGTCCGACCCGCACGGTGAAGTCGCCGGCGGGGGCCTGGTGGACGCGCAGCAGGCCTGCCAGGGCGTCGGCGAGCTCGGCGCCGCCCTTGAGCCGCGCCGTGTCGAACGGGTCCGCCGCGTCCGGCGACACGCCGGCCAGTTCCCGGCAGGTCGCCAGGACGACGTCGTTCTCTCCGAGCGAGGGGAGGACCTGGGAGATGTAGTCGAGGAACCGGGCGTTCGGGCCCACCACCAGGACGCCCTCCTCCGCGGCGCGCGGGAACGCGTACAGGACGTAGGCCGCCCGGTGCAGGGCGACCACCGTCTTGCCGGTGCCGGGCCCGCCCTGCACCACGGTCACCCCGCGGTGGGCGGAGCGGACGACCTCGTCCTGCTCGGCCTGCAGCGTGGCGACGGCCGCCTGCATCCGGCCCGTACGCCGCGCCGACAGCGCCTCGGTCAACGGGCCGTCCCCCACGACGTCCTCCTCGGTCGGGGCGCTCCCGTCCAGCAGTTCGTCGCTCACCGAGACGACCGTGCGCTCCTCCAGGCGCAGGTGCCGGCGCCGCCGCAGGTCCATCGGGTGGACCGGTGTCGCCTCGTAGAACGGCCGCGCCGCGTTCGCACGCCAGTCCACCAGCAGGGGCAGGTCGTCCTCCTCCCGGTGCAGTCCGATCCGCCCGATGCGCAGGGCCGTGCCGTCCGTCCAGTCGATCCGCCCGAAGACCAGGCCCTTTTCGGCGCCCTCCAGTCGGCCGATTTCCCTGGCCAGGCGATCGGCGGCGATTTCCCTCTCGTACACCTCGCCGGCGCTTTCCGCCGGGGCCTTCAGCAGACCCGCCCGGTGCATTCGCGCCTCGGAAAGCCGCTCGGTGAGAAATTCATACAGGGAGGACACGTAATCCCGCTCCGACGCAACCGCGCGCACCACGGGATCATTCGTTTTCGACACCAGGGGGCTCCTTCGATTCGAGCCACACCATACGGTCGAAGCCCCTCGAAGGTAAGTCTTGACTTACCTGGTGAAGCCGTGGCCTTACGACCGATTCCACGACGGCCGACCGTACGGCCTATCGCGCATTCCGTCGTTCCGCATATCGCCGATTTGCCTTCCCGTTGCCCGTATGCCTTATCGGCGGGCCCGCCCCCGGACGCCGGTGATATCGGGCCGCGCCCGGGAAAAGGGGGGAGGTCCGGCGCGGCGACCGGCGCCGAATCCCCCGGGCGCGCCGCGGCCCCGTTGACGGCCGCGCCGTGCCCCTCTACAACGGAGCACAGGCCCCGGACACGGTGGGCCGTGCCCCGGCACGGTCCACCGGGGCACCCCGAGAGATCCCGAGGAGCAACACCATGCCTCCAGATCCAGACGACAGCCGCTGCCCGGTGCTGGACATGACCGCCCGGGACCCGCACCGGCAGAACGCCGAGCTCCGCTCCGCCGGACCCGCCGTGCGGGTCGAACTCCCCGGCGGCATCATCGCCTGGTCCGTGACCCGCAGCTCGGTGATCCGCGCCCTGACCGGCGATCCGCGGATCTCCCGCGACCCGCGCAAGCACTGGCCCGGCCTGGCCTCGGTGCCCGAGGGCTGGCCGATGGGGCCGATCGCGTTCCAGCAGAACTTCTTCAACCTCTACGGCGGCGAACACCGCTCGGCACGCCGCCGGATGGCGCCCTCGTTCGCGCCCCGCCGGGTGTCCGCGCTGCGGCCCGGGATCGAGCGGACCACCGCCGACCTGGTCGGCGCGTTCCGCGGGCTCGGCCCCGGCGAGGCCGTGGACATCCGCCGCGCCCTGTCGCGCCCGCTGGCCATGACGGTGATCTGCGACCTCTTCGGCGTACCCGCCGACATGCGGCACCCCATCGGCACGGCGATGGACATCCTGGTGACGACGACGGCCACGAACGAGCAGATGACGCTCTCGCGGGCGGAGATCAACGTGGTGCTGACCGAACTGCTGGCGCTCAAGCGGCGCGACCCCGGCCCCGACCTCGCCAGCGACGTGGCCGCCGTCGGCACCGGCGAGGGGACGGGCCGCAGCGAGGAGGAGTCCCGCGACATCCTCTTCCTGATGCTCGGCGCCGGGTACGAGACCGCGGTCAACCTCGTCACCAGCGCCGTCCTGGCCCTCCTCGCCCACCCCCGCCACCTGGCCCAGGTCCGCGCGGGCGCCCTCGGCTGGGAGGACGTCGTCGAGGAGACCCTGCGCTACGAGAGCCCGGCGATGCACCTCCCGCTCCGCTACCCGCTGGAGGACGTCGACCTGGGCGAGGGCGTGGTCATCCGGCGGGGCGAGCCGATCCTGCTCGGCTTCGGCGCGGCCGGCCGGGACCCGGAGGTCCACCCGGACCGGCCGGACGACTTCGACCCGACGCGCCCCGACAAGGACCACCTGTCCTTCGGCTACGGCCCGCACTTCTGCCTCGGCGCGCCCCTGGCCCGGCTGGAGGCCGAAGTGGCCCTGGACGGCCTGTTCGGCGCCTACCCCGACAGCGCCCTGGACGCCTCCCGCCCGGCGCCGGCCCGGCTGGAGTCCGCCATCATCAACGGCCCGGCCGAGCTCTGGGTCGTCCCGACGCCCGCCCGGGCCGCCTCCGCGTGACGTCCCGCCCCGGAGGCGGAAGGACGGTGAAGTGACCTGGCCCGACGGCGGGTTGAACCCTCGTCGGCGGGCCAGAGCGCCGGCCCGGCGGCCGCTCCGGCAAGTCCGCGGCGGGCTGCCCCCGAGTTGCCGGTAGTCGTGCCCGTGACCTGCACACCGGCAAGTGTGCGGACCACAGGAGCTATGGGGGACAGGACCATTGACCCGGAGTCAGCGGTTCCGGAAGTATTCGCGACCATGACTACGCGCGTAAACGTTCTGTCGCGGTGGCTGGTCGCCCCGCTGCGGTGGGCGGCCCTGCTGTCGCTGCTGGTGTCGGTCGGCGTGTTCTTCGCCGGCGCCGGCGCGGCCGAGGCGGCGCCCGCCTGCGGGGTGCTCTCCACCGGTGCGGCGCCGCAGGCGACCGCCGCCGTCCGCTCCGCCTGCGGGCTGATCGGCACCCCGTACTCGTGGGGCGGCGGCCACGGCTCGCAGCCCGGCCCGACGTACGGCCTCTGCGACCCCGCCAACGGCGCCCCCAACGACTGCAACGTCCGCGGCCTGGACTGCTCCGGCATGGTCCGCTACGCCTACGACCTGGCGGTCGGCGACGACGTCATCAACGGCACCACGCGGACCCAGTGGCCGACCTCCCGCGCCGTCGCCCGCTACTACCGGGCGGACGGCACCGCACCGCTGCTCCCCGGCGACCTGGTGTACTTCGGCAACACCGCCTCCACCATCCACCACGTCGCGATGTACCTCGGGCAGGGCTGGATAGTCGAGGCCCCCTACTCCGGCGGCTACGTCCAGGTGGCGGCGCTCTCCTCGCACGGCGACTACTACGGCGCCATCCGGCTGTACGGCCCCGGCTCCACCACCCCGCCGCCGACCACGCCCCCGTCGAACAGCGGCCAGTACTGGGTGGACACCCTCGCCAACGCGCCGGTGTACGGCTCCCCGACCTCCACCACCAGCACCGGGACGCTGTACCAGGGCACGAACTACGTCTACTGCAAGGCCTGGGGCCGCGAGGTCTCCAACGGCAGCGCCTTCAACCACTGGTGGCTGAAGACCGACCCGGACTCCGGCCCCGGCGGCCAGTGGGTGTCCGCGTTCTACCTCTCCCGCTGGGGCAACGACACGGCCAAGGACAACAACGGCACGACCATCCCCACCTGCCCCGGCGGCGGCACCCCGCCCGCCACCGGCAAGTACTGGGTGGACACCTTCGCCGGCGCGAGCGTCTACTCCTCGCCGACCTCCACCAACGCCACCGGGACGCTGAACCAGGGGACGAACTACGTCTACTGCAAGGCCTGGGGGCGCGAGGTCTCCAACGGCGGCAGCGTCAACCACTGGTGGCTGAAGACCGACGCCGACGGCGGCCCCGCGGGGCAGTGGGTCTCCGCGTTCTACCTCTCCCGCTGGGGCAACGACACCGCCAAGGACAACAACGGCACGACCATCCCCGACTGCTAGGAACCATGCTCCGACCCGCGCCGGCCGTCTCCCCCGAGGCGGCCGGCCCGGTCGTTCCGCCACGGGGAACGCCACGGGGAACGCCCCGGGGAGCGGCCCCGGGGAGCGGCCCCGGGGAGGGACGGGAAGCGATCAGGATTCGAGAAGCGCGCGGCCGGGGTGCGCGCCTAGCGTTGCGGTCATGAGCGACATCACCATTCACTGGACCTTCCTCCCGCACACCGACCCCGAGGCCTCCCTCGCCTTCTACCGCGACCTGCTCGGCTTCGAGGTGCGCAGCGACGTCGGCGGCGGCCCGATGCGCTGGATCACCGTCGGCCCGGCCGGGCAGCCGGACGTCTCCCTGGTGCTGGAGCCGGCCTCCGCCGACCCGGGCCGCACCGAGGAGGAGCAGCGGACCATCACCGAGATGATGGCCAAGGGCACCTACGCCCGGGTCGTCCTGGGCACCCGCGACCTGGACGGCGTCTTCGACCGGCTGAAGTCCGGCGGCGCCGAGCTGGTCCAGGAGCCGACCAGGCAGCCGTACGGCGTCCGCGACTGCGCGTTCCGCGACCCGGCGGGCAACATGGTCCGCTTCAACGAGCTCGGCTGAGCCCGAGGGCGCCGGGGCCCGCTCCGCCCGCCGTCGGCCGTACCCGAAAGCCGTTCGATCCCGGCCGGATCGATGGTTGGATCGAAGGGTTCGAGCACACCGACGGCGGCCGCGGGGCGGGCCCGCCGGGGCCTCCCCCCGGAGAGACCCCCGAGAGACCGCCGAGAGACCGCCGAGAGCCAGGGAGCGAAGAGAACGATGCCCAAGCGGACGGACGCGCAGCCGCACGTCGCCGACAGCCACGACCTGATCCGCGTGCACGGCGCGCGCGAGAACAACCTCAAGGACGTCAGCATCGACATCCCCAAGCGCCGGCTGACGGTGTTCACCGGGGTGTCCGGCTCGGGCAAGAGCTCGCTGGTCTTCGACACCGTCGCCGCCGAGTCCCAGCGGCTGATCAACGAGACCTACAGCGCCTTCGTCCAGGGCTTCATGCCCACCCTGGCCCGCCCCGAGGTGGACGTCCTCGAAGGCCTGACCACCGCGATCATCGTCGACCAGCAGCGGATGGGCGCCGACCCGCGCTCCACCGTCGGCACCGCCACCGACGCCAACGCGATGCTGCGCATCCTGTTCAGCCGCCTCGGCACCCCGCACATCGGCTCCCCCAAGGCCTTCTCCTTCAACGTCCCGTCGATCAGCGGCGCCGGCGCCGTCACCGTCGAACGCGGCGGCAAGACGGTCAAGGAGCGGCGCAGCTTCAGCATCACCGGCGGCATGTGCCCGCGCTGCGAGGGCCGCGGCAGCGTCTCGGACATCGACCTCGGTCAGCTGTACGACGACAGCAAGTCGATCTCCGAGGGCGCGTTCACCATCCCCGGCTGGAAGACCGACAGCTGGTGGACGGTCGGCGTCTACGCCAACTCGGGCTTCCTCGACCCGGACAAGCCGATCCGGAAGTTCACCAGGAAGGAGATGCAGGACTTCCTGTACCGGGAGCCGACCAAGGTCAAGGTCAACGGCGTCAACCTCACCTACGAGGGCCTGATCCCCAAGATCCAGAAGTCGATGCTCTCCAAGGACAAGGACGCGCTGCAGCCGCACATCCGGGCCTTCGTGGAGCGGGCCGTGACCTTCACCGCCTGCCCCGACTGCGAGGGCACCCGGCTCAGCGCGGCGGCCCGCTCCTCGAAGATCGCCGGGATCAGCATCGCCGACGCCTGCGCGATGCAGATCAGCGACCTCGCCGCCTGGGTCCGCGAGCTCGACGAGCCCTCGGTGGCGCCGCTGCTCGGCACGCTCCGGCAGGCCCTCGACTCCTTCGTGGAGATCGGCCTCGGCTACCTCTCGCTGGACCGCCCCTCCGGCACGCTGTCCGGCGGCGAGGCGCAGCGGGTCAAGATGATCCGCCACCTCGGCTCCGCGCTCACCGACACCACGTACGTCTTCGACGAGCCCACCACCGGCCTGCACCCGCACGACATCGACCGGATGAACCGGCTGCTGCTGCGCCTGCGGGACAAGGGCAACACGGTGCTGGTGGTGGAGCACAAGCCGCAGACCATCGCGATCGCCGACCACGTGGTCGACCTCGGCCCGGGGGCCGGTACGGCCGGCGGCACGGTCTGCTACGAGGGCGACGTGGCGGGGCTGCGCGCCAGCGGCACGGTGACCGGACGCCACCTGTCCGACCGGACGGCGCTGCGCGAGGCCGTACGGAAGCCCAGCGGAGCGCTGGAGATCCGCGGCGCGAGCACCCACAACCTGCGGGACGTGGACGTGGACGTCCCGCTCGGGGTGCTCACGGTGGTCACCGGGGTGGCGGGCTCCGGCAAGAGCTCGCTGATCCACGGTTCACTGTGCCGACGGTCGGGGGCTACTGAGGAAGGCGTGATCTCGGTCGACCAGGGGGCGATCAAGGGCTCCCGGCGCAGCAACCCGGCCACCTACACCGGGCTGCTCGAACCCGTCCGCAAGGCCTTCGCCAAGGCCAACGGCGTGAAGCCGGCCCTGTTCAGCGCCAACTCCGAGGGCGCCTGCCCGACCTGCAACGGCGCCGGGGTGGTCTACACCGACCTGGCGATGATGGCCGGGGTGGCCACCACCTGCGAGGACTGCGAGGGCAAGCGCTACCAGCCGGCGGTGCTGGAGTACCACCTGGGCGGGCGGGACATCGCCGAGGTGCTGGCGATGTCGGTGACCGAGGCGGAGGAGTTCTTCGGTTCGGGCGAGGCGAAGCTCCCGGCCGCGCACCGGATCCTGGAGCGACTGGCCGACGTCGGGCTCGGCTACCTGAGCCTCGGCCAGCCGCTCACCACGCTCTCCGGCGGCGAGCGCCAGCGGCTCAAGCTGGCCACCCACATGGCGGACAAGGGCGGCGTCTACGTGCTGGACGAGCCGACCACCGGCCTGCACCTGGCCGACGTCGAGCAGTTGCTGGGGCTGCTGGACCGGCTGGTCGAGTCCGGCAAGTCGGTCATCGTGATCGAGCACCACCCGGCGGTGATGGCGCACGCCGACTGGATCATCGACCTCGGCCCGGGCGCCGGCCACGACGGCGGACGGGTGGTCTTCGAGGGCACCCCGGCCGAGCTGGTCGCCGCCCGGTCCACGCTGACCGGCGAGGCGCTGGCCCGGTACCTGGGCTGAGCCGTACCCGGCCCGGCCGGAGCCGCCGAGGAG